>NZ_LBEZ01000019.1:0-148406 GCF_013363245.1 Marinitoga sp. 1135
TAAAAGATTGCACTAAATTGTGCAAAAGGAGTGAAAACTCAAAAATTAGCTTCTTAAAAAACAAAAAGATTATTAAAAAAATTATTCAAACAATTTTTAATATCTCATTAAAAATTATAACTCTAATATTTTGATTTCACAAAGTATTGAATTTTCTTGAATTATTAAGAATAAACATCATATTTATTCCTAAATATAAATAATCTCTTATAACCAACTATAATTAATTTACACAGTATTTTGGATAGTCCCTGTCAAAGAAACGGCTCTGTTTTTATAAAATTAAATTCTAAATATCTCCATTAATTCTTCATCGAGTGTAGCGTTTATAATATCGTTTTTTATGAGGATATCGTAGAAATTATATACTTTTTCTTCCAATTCTTTGCCAGAAACATATTTAAAGGTTACCCTTTCAAGGAATTTTTCTACATTCTTTATAGGTGCTCTCATCATGTCAAATGAAAGTTTTGCAGCTTCTTTTCTATTTTCATTTACCCAGTTTATAGCAGCTTCCAATTCTTCCAATAATACCTTTGTAATTTCAGGATAGCTTCTAACTAAATCGCCTTTTAATACCATTCCAGCATTTGGTAACAAACCAAAACCATCATTAATTTCATTCCAGATCTTTCCGTAATCAAGTTCAGAATATTCTATATTACTTTCTTCAAGTGCCTGCATAACAAAACCGGCTTCTGGTTCTCTTAATAATACAGTATCAACTTTCCCTGAAAGGAAATCCATCATAATTTCCTTTGGTCTTCCAAAAGGATTACCGTATGAGAAGTTGAAATCTTCTATATTTAACCCTTTTGCCTGAATTAAGTATTTTGTTATTTTTGCTGGTGGTGCATCTTCAAAAAGAGGTAGATGTATGGTTTTGCCCTTTAAATCTTCAAGGCTTTCAGCCTTATAGCCTCGGGTTATAATAGAAAAATTATCCCATACAAATACAACAGGCATTTTTACATCAACATCTCTTAATTTTGCAGCAGTAATTAAAGCAGAAAAACTAATATCAGCTTTGCCATTTACAATCCAGCCAAGATGTTTTTCTGTTTCTTCCCAGATTTTTAACTCTTTAATGTTCACAACCTTTTTTAATCGTTTTGACTGTAATAATCTCATTATTATTGGATATCCTACAGGTGTTGCGGATTGAATGGTTACTGTTGGTTTTCCATTATCTTCAACATTTTCTTCTTCATCTTCGATTCTTCGCTTGAAATAAACCTTTACTTCATATGGATTTACCTGGTCTATTTCCGCATCAAATCCCATTCCATCAAGCATGTTAATTAATGGCGTTGGAACAAAGGTTTGAACAAGAACAAATCCTTCTCCTGGATTTAACGAATAAGCTTTCTTGATAATTATATCAAATGGATCCTGCTGCATCATTCTAACGTCAAGAACCTCATAATCTTCAATATTTGTGCTTTCTTTTGAAGGATTATACACAGAAACCCTAACTTTAAATGTATTGTATTTTTTTATGTTATATAGGTATTCCATATCTTCGATTATTTTTATAACGGGTTCTAAATCAATATTACCTTCAAAAACAACGGATTCACCGGATTTTAAGTCTTTTAATTGCTCAATTACAACACCAAGATTTTCAATATTACTTTCAGGTATTTTTATAATTTCTTCCGGTTCTTTCCAGGTAATTTCAGAGCTATTAAACTCTTCTTCTGATTCCCTAATACATTCAGGAAAAAGCTTGTATAATTCTTTTTCAAGACCTAATTCCTTATTTACAGTATGTAATATTTCACACAATGAAACGCCTGTCATTTTAGCAGCATTTTTAAATGTTGCAAATTTTGCAACAGTATTCCACATTACAGGATTTTGCATGGTTTTGAATTTTGGCGAAATTTTTACAAGTATTTCTTTTAATTGTGGATATTTTTCTATTGTTTCTTTTACGTTTGAATTTCCTGTAATTGGTTCAGGCTTTTCATATAATATAGCTCCAGTAGGACAGATTTCCATAGCTTTCCTGGATTTGATTAACTCTTCATCATTTTCAGGTTGTTTAAAAACAACAGCCTTTCCATCTTCGATTCTGAAATTTTCAGGTGCTGTTCTAACACAGGCCTTACACGCAATACATTTTTCTTTTATTACCTTATATTTTTCCATAAAGATCACCTCTTATATATTTTTAAATTAATTCCGATAATTTTTATCTAATTATATTATATACCATTTGTATATATATTTGTGTGAAGAAATACTCAGGGAATTGAAATTTATGTTAAGAATTTATTTCTAAAAGTCGAACAACAAAACTGGAATAATATTTTCATTCTTTATTTAAAAATTAACATAACTTTAATTAATTAGGGTGAGAAATATGATAAAATATTTCGGAACGGGTCTAAGGTCTTAAAGCCAGAATGGTACCTTAGCCCACTATTATTATTCCAAGAGGAGGTGACTTTATGTACGCTATTATTGAAGTTGGCGGAAAACAGTACAAGGTAGAAGAAGGAATGGAACTTTACACAGAAAAGCTCGTTGGATACGAACCAGGAGCAGAAGTTGTTCTTGACAAAGTTTTATTTGTAAAGGGAGACTCAGCAAAGATAGGAAAACCTTATGTAGAAAACGCAAAGGTTGTTGCTGAGGTTGTAAAACATGGAAAAGACAAAAAAGTATTAGTTGTAAAGTTCCAGGGTAGAAAAAACTACAGAAGAAAGAAAGGACATCGCCAACACTACACAGCTTTAAAAATTAAAAAGATTGAAGCTTAATACCAAAAATGATTAAAGTAAGTTTTAATCTAAAAAAAAGGGAAATTGAAATCAAAGGACATGCAAACTTTGATGAATATGGAAAAGATATTGTATGTAGTGCTGTAAGCGTATTAACGCAATTTATTGCAGAGATAGTGAAAAGTGAAAAAGTCGGTAAATACATAAAGAAAGACGGATATTTAAAAATCAATTGGTCAAAAGATGAAATGATAGATAAACTCGCTAATTATCTTTATTATGCACTGATTAGCATTGAAGAAAGTTATCCTGATAACTTGAAAGTGGAGGTGAATAGCAAATGAGAATAGATCTTCAACTCTTTTCTTCAAAGAAGAGTGGAGGTACTGCAAAAAATGGAAGAGACAGTAAACCAAAGTACCTCGGAGTTAAAAAAAGTGATGGACAGAAAGTAATTCCAGGAAACATCATTGTAAGACAAAGAGGAACACATTTCCATCCTGGAAATAACGTGGGAATGGGAAAAGATTATACAATTTTTGCTAAAATAGAAGGTTATGTAAAGTTTGAAATGAAGAATAACAGAAAATACATCAGCGTTTATCCAGAAAAGTAAGCTGGTGAGAGAATGAGCCGTGTAAAAATGTTATCCACGGCAGGGATATTGGGAGCGTTATCTGTATTGTTGATGTTTATAGAAATTCCTATATTCCCTTTTGCAAGTTTTTTGAAATACGATCCAAGTGCTCTTTTGATAATTGCATCATTATTGCTTTTTGATTGGAGAACAGCTGTATTCTCATTATTAACCAAAGATATAGTGTTTTATTTTGTGAAGTCCGGAGATATTATAGGAGTTTCGATGGATTTTGTAGCTATTTTAACCTTTATTTCGGTTTTAGCCTTTTTAAAATTAAATATGAACAAATATATTAAATATATAATTAGTTCTATAATGGTTGGAATAGCGATGGTTTTAATGAATATGGTAATAATCCCAATCTATTTTAAGATGTCTTTTAGTGATGCAGCAAAGTATTTTGGATTAAGTACCTGGACATTGATAATTACAATAATCGCTTTTAATATGATAAAGTTTATTGCCAATGGCATTTTAGGAGACTTGTTATATAATAGAATAAAAAATTTCTTTTCCTAAGAAAGGAGGACAGTAAAATGGCTTCAATTATGACTCAAAAGAGTTATTTAGCTAAAAATGAAGAAGTTGAAAGAAAATGGTATGTTGTAGATGCAGAAGGTAAATCTTTAGGTAGATTAGCTGCACAGATTGCTAGAATTTTACAGGGAAAACACAAACCTACATATACACCTCATGTTGATACAGGTGATTATGTAATTGTTATAAATGCTGAAAAGGTGGTTTTAACAGGTAAAAAATTAACACAGAAAAAATACTACAGACATTCTGGATATCCAGGAGGATTAAAAGAACAAACAGCAAAAGAAATTCTTGAAAAATACCCTGAAAGATTAATCGAAAAAGCAGTTAAGGGTATGCTTCCAAAAACAAAATTAGGAAGACATATGTACAAAAAGTTAAAGGTTTATGCTGGTTCTAATCACCCTCATGAAGCACAAAAACCAGAAAAGTTGGAATTATAAGGAGGGATTAATAAATGGCTGAATTTATAGATTATTACGGAACAGGTAGAAGAAAGGCTTCAGTTGCAAGAGTTCACTTAAGACCTGGTGAAGGAAAAATAATAGTAAACAAAAAAGAATACGCAAACTTAACAGAATACTTTAACAATAATCCTGTATGGTCAAAACACGCACTTGAACCATTAACAGTAACAGAAAATGAAGGTAAATTCGATATTGTTATTACAGTTAATGGTGGCGGAATGAATGGACAGGCTGGTGCTATAAGATTGGGTATTGCAAGAGCATTACTTCAATTTGATGAAAATTTAAGACCAGTTTTAAGAAAACACGGATTATTAACAAGAGACCCAAGAGAAGTAGAAAGAAAGAAATACGGTCTCAAGAAAGCAAGAAGAGCACCACAATTCTCAAAGAGATGATTTTGTTCGCTGCTTGAGAAGAATTTTGTATTTAATAAGGGAACGGTTTTTACCGTTCCCATACTTTTGATTATCTGGAGATGGTATTTTGATACCAAGAGAAGTTATTGATGAAATAAATTCAAGATTGGATATAAAGGATATGGTTGGAAGTTATCTTTCCTTAAAAAAGACTGGAAAGAATTATACTGCTTTATGTCCATTCCACCCTGAAGATACTCCATCCTTTTTTGTTTTTCCAGCTACAAATACCTTTCATTGCTTTGGTTGCGGGGTGCATGGAGATCCCATAACATTTATTCAAAAATATGAACATCTTACCTTTATAGAGGCTGTAAAAAAGGCAGCTGTTATGGCAGGTATAGATGTATCTAAATATTTGAAAAAAAGAGAATTGCCTCTTGAATTGCAAATTTTCGAAGATTATCATAAAAGATATCATGAAATCCTGTTAAACCTTCCAGATAACCATGTAGCCTGGAAATATTTAAATAAAAGAGGAATAAATAGAGATAATGCTATAAAGTTTGAACTTGGTTTTTCAAATGGAAGTATTAAATCTTTGATATTAGATAAAATGGATATTTCAAGGGATATAGGAGCATCTCTTGGAATTATCAGAAAAGACGGTAGCGAAGTTTTTTCAAATAGAATAATAATTCCTATAAAAGATGATTACGGTCGCATTGTAGCCTTTGCAGGAAGAAGTATAAACAATGAAAAACCAAAATATTTAAACAGTCCTGAAAATAAGTATTTTCAAAAATCTAATTTGTTGTTTTTATTTGATAAATCCAAAAATATAATAAAAAGAGAAAAATATTCTATTCTTGTTGAAGGATATTTTGATGCAATTCAAATGCATATAAATGGATTTGAGAATACCGTTGCTGTTTTAGGTTCATCTTTTACTCAATTGCATGCAAGAAAATTAATAAAATATACAGATAAAATAATTACCATGTTTGATATGGACGAAGCAGGGAGAAACGCGACATTACGTTCATTGGATTATCTCATATCCTATGGATTTCAGGTTGCTATTGCGCAATATACTGAAAAAGATCCTGATGAATTAATTCAAAAACATGGTGAAAATGGAATTTTAAATACATTGGAACAGTCGAAAAAATTTTATGATTTCATACCTGAATATTTTAAGGATAAATACAACCTTGAAGATGAATTTGGTGTGGAACAATATCTTGAAAAAATGGCAGAATGGTATATAAAATTTCAACGATCAAAACATGTTGCAGTAACAGATGCGTTTATAAAAAGAATAGCTATAATACTTTTGAAACCTGAAAATACAATAAAAAAAGCAATAGAAAATATCTTAAAATATAAAAAGTTCAATAAAAAGGTTATTCCATATATATCTGTTGAAGCTGAAGAAAAAAGCGAAAAAAATTATAATGAACTTGATAAACAGTTAATATGGTTATGGATAAAACATAAAAAATATAGAGATATGTTATTAACGCATTTGAAAGCAGAAGATTTTGAAGGGCTTGGAAAGGAATTTTTTTCTTTTGCCGAAAACGGAGAAGATCTTTCTTATATACTTGAAAATGGAAGTGAAGAGTTAATAGATTTAATCAAAATTTCATGGAATTTTGATTATGATATAGAACCAGATAAAGTTTTTTCAAGTCTAATAGAGACAGTGGAGAGGTTGCGTAAAGAGCGAGAGGTTAAAGCGCTAAGACAAAAACTAAAGAATACCACAGATGACAGAGAAAAAAAAGAAATAATGAAAAGAATCTTTGATTTACTCGCTACGCTCAAAAAGCGAGGAGGTGGTTTTTAGTGGCAGATAAGGATTTGATGAAGACCATTGAGGAAATAGGAAATCTGGAGATTGGCGAAGTTAGCGAAGGGCAGGAATATGTAAAAGCCCGAAAGAGAAAATCCTCAGACAAAAAGCCAAAAACCTTTGAAAAAATGGTAAAGGATCTTGTTAAAAAAGCTAAGAAGAACAATATGGTATTAACGTATGAGGATATTGATAAATCACTTCCTGCTGAACTGGATACAGAATTAATAGAAAAGATATATGAAGCACTTGAAAATGAAGGAATAATGATAGATGATGGTACCCAGCTTGATGATGAAAGTTTAAATGAAATAGAAGAAGTAATGGCAGCTGAAGGAGCTGCTGCAATTGATTTAATGGATTATTTAGGGGATGGAGAAACTCAGATTTTTGACAATATGTCATTAAAAGATCCTATAAAGGTTTATCTAAAAGAAATAGGGAAGATTAAGTTGTTAACACCTCAAAGGGAAAAACGATTGGCAAAAAAAGCTCAAGAAGGTAATAAAAAAGCAAGAGATGAATTGATAAAAGCTAATTTAAGGCTTGTTATATCTATTGCAAAAAAATATATAGGAAGAGGATTATCCTTTCTGGATTTGATTCAGGAAGGAAATATAGGATTAATAAAAGCGGTAAATAAGTTTGATTATAAGAAGGGATTTAAATTCAGTACATATGCAACATGGTGGATTAGACAGGCTATAACAAGAGCTATTGCTGATCAGGCAAGAACTATAAGAATCCCAGTGCATATGGTTGAAACAATAAACAAATTCAATAAAATTATCAGGGAATATTTGCAGGAACATGGTGAATATCCTTCACCAGAAAAACTTGCAGAATTAACAGGAAAACCAGTTGAAAAGGTAAATGAAATCCTTTTAACAGCAAGGGAAACAATATCTGCTGACTCACCGCTTGGAGCATCAGATGAAGATGATTCAACAATAGGTGATTTTATAGCAGATGATACATTGGATAAACCAGCAGAAGTTGCTATGAAAATGTTATTGAGAGAAGAACTTGAAAAAATTCTTGATACATTGCAGCCAAGAGAGGCAATGGTATTGAAAATGAGATATGGCCTTCTTGATGGTAAGGTAAAGACTCTTGAAGAGGTTGGACAGTATTTTAATGTAACAAGAGAAAGAATAAGACAGATTGAAGTTAAGGCATTGAGAAAGTTAAGACATCCAAGCAGAAGCGCTCAATTAAAAGAATTAAGTTCTATGCTTGGAAAAGAGTTATAATGGAGGATTCATATGGACGAAAAAGTGTTTAATATAAAACGTGAATATTCTATACCAGAATTCTTCAAAGAAGAGTTAGATAGTGAACAGCTTGATGCCGTTATAAACTCCACAGGAAGATCATTAATAATTGCAGGCCCGGGTTCAGGAAAGACCCGGGTCATTACATATAAAATCGCATATTTGCTTTCTCAAGGCATAAAACCGGAAAATATTTTATTGGTTACTTTTACAAGAGCTGCTGCTCGTGAAATGGTAGAAAGGGTAAGAAATGTAACCAATGTAGATACATCTTCACTAACTGCAGGTACCTTTCACCATGTGTGTAATATGATTTTAAGGAGATATGCAAAGGTTATTGGATATGAAAATAACTTTACTATTCTCGATTCAGAAGATGCGAAGGATTTAATGAGAATAGCAAAAAATGAATATAAGGAAACATTAACAAAGGAAGAAGCCAAACAAATTCCAGGTGAAGGGGTTATTTTAAAGATTATAGGATATGCCACAAATACGTTAAAATCCATTCGTGAAGCAATATTGGATATGGCTGCATATTTAATTGATTATCAAGAGGATATAGAAAGAATATATATGAATTATCTTGAAATGAAGAAAAAAATAAATGCAATGGATTATGATGATATGCTAATAAATACATTGCATCTTTTAGAAACAAATGAGGATATAAGAAATTATATAGCTTCAAAATATCAATGGGTATTGGTAGATGAATTTCAGGATACCAGTCTTGTTCAATTGAGAATAGTTGAATTTTTATCCAGTGTGCATAAAAATCTTATAGTTGTTGGTGATGATTCGCAAAGTATATATTCATTTAGGGGTTCAAGATTTGAAAATGTTGAAGAGTTTCAGTCACATGAAGATGTAAAATTATTTAAAATTCAAACAAATTATAGAAGTGTTCCTGAAATAGTTGAATTAGAAAATTATCTTATTCCAACACACTCTATTCCAAAAAAATTAAAACCATATAGAAGTTCCTATCATATGAAACCAGTAATAGTGAAAACATATGATGAATTAGAACAGGCAGATTTTATAGTGCAACTTATAGAAAATAAATTTGATGAAGGTGTTTCTCCAGAAGAAATAGCTATATTATACCGTTCCCATAGTTTATCAATGGTACTACAACAAAAATTGGACGTAAAAAAGATTTCATATAAATTATTATCTGGTAAGAGATTTATAGAAACAAGACATATAAAAGATATAATGGCTTTTTTAAAGATATTAGCAAATCCATATGATAATATTTCATGGACACGTGTATTAAAGCTGTTTCCAGGTATAGGTCAAAAAACACTTACAAAAATCGTTAACGAATTTTATGCAAACCTTATGGAATATCCAACACCATATGGAGCATTTGAACAGATTAAATTTAGAAAGTATCCAAAAGCCAAAGAAATAATATTATATTTGTTTGAAAATAGCGATGAAAATCCACAGGATTTAATAGACTATATATATAATGAGTTTTATAGGGAATATCTGGAATTAAATTTTAAAGATGCATATTCAAGAAAACAGGATATAGAAAGATTAGGGGAAATTGCTTCAAGATATAAGTCAGTAGAATCCTTTCTTGAAGAATTGGCATTAAGTGAAAATATAGAAATACAAAGTGCCGAGAAAGATAGAAAAAATGAAAGAATTACATTAACTACAGTTCATGGTGCAAAGGGATTGGAATGGAAGGTTGTAATAATAATTTCTGTAAACCCTGGAGATTTCCCAAACGGAATGGCATTAAAAGAAAAAAAGATAGATGAAGAGGAAAGATTGTTTTATGTTGCTGTAACTCGAGCAAAAGATGAGTTGTATATAGTAAAACAGCTTACTGGAACGACAAAGCCGTATTACGGCAATTCATTTTACATGAGGCAGAAATTACCAGATTTTACAGATAAAATTCCAAAAGAACTTGTGGAACACTGGAAAATTGGATATTCAGATTAAATAAAAAATGCGAGAGAAAGAAATCTCTCGCATTTTATTTATTATTATACAGATAATTTTCCTGTTGCCACGAGGAATATAACAACTATAGAAATAACCCACATTACTCCATATGTAAGTTTTTGCCCACCTGTTAAACCTTCGCCTCTTTCCTTTTTGGCTATAGGATATGCAAATATACCAAATGAATAAATTACCAATGCAGTTATTATATATATCCATCCAACTGCATAAATTACCCATGCTGTATAAATTACAGCAACCCACGCAAAGAATTTATACAATCCGCTATTTTCTTCTTTTGCTACTTTAACTCCAAATACAGCGGAGAAGAAATATGGTAATAATATTGTTGTTGTAGCAATATAGAATATAGTATTATAAACATTTTGTAAAGTATCTGATAATAAAGATAATAAGAAAATCTGAGTGATGATATTTGTAATTGTCAATGAAAATACAGGTGTGGCATTTTCATTTTGCTGAGCAAATTTTTTAGGGAATACATTATCTTTAACTGCGGCAATATACGGTATCTCTGCAGTAAGTAATAACCAGCTTAGCAAAGCACCAAAAACAGAGAATAAAAATCCAAAGTCGAGAATATATTGTCCAGGTTTACCCATAACTTTACTTAAAACAGTACCAAGAGGTGAAGTTGAATTAACCAATTCGCCCGGTGGTACAACACCCATTGTAAAAACAGAAACTGAAATATAAACAATAAGTGTAATAATAAAGCCAATTATAGTAGCTTTTCCGACGTCTTTTTGTGATTTCGCCTTATTTGAAAGAACAACTGCGCCTTCTATACCAATAAATGCCCATAACATAGTTCCAAAACTATCATTTACCTGCTTGAAAATAGATGCTGTTTCTCCAGTTGCAGCAATTTTGGTTGAAAAGAATATATCTTTTACGAGATCAGGATTAAACGCAAAAATTGAAACTATAGCAACAAGAAATAGAGGAATTAATTTTAAAACAGTTAAAATAGCATTTGTGGTACCAGCTGTTCTAATTCCGCTAACAATTAAAAAGTGATAAACCCATAGAATAATACTTGAAAAAACAAGTGCGATAATTTTATTTTGTTCTAAAATTGGGAAATATCCACTTAGAATTTTCATTATTACAGCAAAGAAAGCAATATTCCCGAGCAACGCACTCCACCAATATCCCCACGCAGAATTAAACCCTACAAATTCTCCAAATTGTTCTCTGGCATAAGAGTAAATACCACCTTCTAATTCGGGACGTTTATAGGATAAAAACTGAAATACCATTGCCAGAGAAAAAACACCGAATCCTGTAATTAGCCAACCAATTAAAATTGCTCCAGGGTTTGCAACGCTACCAAGATCAGCTGGTGAGTTGAAAATCCCGGCGCCAATCATTGAACCAATAACCAGCATGGTAAGTGCAAATAACCCTAAAACTTTGTTGTTGCTCATACTTCACCTCCAATATTTATAGGATAAATTAATCCCCCCTATTCATAGGCATTGACATACATCGTGGTCCTCCACGACCTCTTGATAATTCACTTGAAGGTATTTCAATAACGCTAATGCCATTATCTCTTAAAAGAGTGTTTGTAACATAATTTCTATCATATGCGATAACAACACCAGGTTTTACGGCTAAAACATTTGAACCGTCATTCCATTGCTCTCTTTTTGCTGCAATTTCATCTTCTCCACCACATTTTAATATTTTTACCTGACCATTTTCAAGGTATTTTTGTAATATTTCTTCAAGTGATTTGTTCTCTTCAATAACTTCAAGATCACCGTCTTTTCCTTTTTTAATTACATATACCAATAAACTGGATTCTAATTGCGAATGAGCGAGGAATTTATCTGTATCAACCATTGTAAAGATAGTATCAAGATGCATGTATGCTCTTTTCTTTGGGATATTAATAGCAAGAATAGTTTCAAATGATTCATCTGTTTCAAAGAATAGTTTCTTGGCAAGGATTTCTACAGCTTCGGGATCTGTTCTTTGTGAAATACCTATAGCAAGAACTTTTTCGGTAAGAACCAATACATCTCCGCCTTCAATAGCAAAAGGCAATGTCATATCGTAGTAAATAGGAGTATTTTTGAAGTCGTTATTATATTTTACAACATATTTCATAAATAATGATTCTCTTCTTCTTGCTTTTGTTCTCATCCTGTTTATAACAATACCTTTACCAACAAAAGCAACAGGATCTCTCTGGAAATAAAGGTTTGGTAATGGCAATAAATAAAACTGTTTGTTAAGCCTTACCTTTGTTGAAAAATTCTCTTTCTTTAATTTAAATTCATTAATTCTAACTCCACCAACAATTTTATTTATCATTTCCTTTGTTTCAAAGCTTAAAAGATATTCTTCAAGAGCTTCCTTTATATATTCATTTTTAACCTCGCTTAATTCAAGATATTCTTTTACAAATTGCTCTTTTATAGAATCTTCGCTTAAAGATGTAGCCAATAAATCAGTTACATATTCTACATGAACACCATTTGTTCTTAATACATCAGCGAAATAATCGTGTTCCTGCTGAGCTTTCTTTAAAAATGGAATATCTTCAAATAATAATTCTTCAAGTAAATCAGGTTCCATATTTTCAAGTTCTAAACCTGGTCTGTGTAATAACACACGCCTCAATCTTTTAACTTCTGAATATACATTTATTCCCATGATCATACCTCCCGTAGATATTTTATTATCCAGTAATATTATACATTTTTAAAGTATTTTTTAAAAATTCCAATTTTAGCCAAATTTTATTGCTAAGAAAAATTTTTCATGGTTATTATAAAATTTTATCAGTATGCAGGAGTATGCGTGAGTATGCGTAAGTATGCGTGAGTATGCTCCTTTTTAACGTGAAAAAAATTTCACATATTATTATTTACATTCTCTTCTAATATGTGTTATTTAATGTATTTAAAATTTGCTATAATATAATAGAAAAAATATAATTATGGAGGTGTAAAATGGGTAAAAAAATTCTTATTGTAATAATTGCTTTATTAAATGTAATGATTTTTTCGACAAACATTTATAATTTCGAATATTCTTTAAAAAACAATTCAAGAGTTGCAGAAACAAAATATTTTAAATTTATATTTGAGAAAAATTTATCTTATATCTTTCCTGTATTAAATAAAGTAGTTGACAAATTATATGAAAATTATGAAGATTTTTATGAAACGTCACCAGGAAGTATAACAGTATTTGTATATGATGATGTAGACTTTGTAAATTCATTTGCTATTCCGCATTTGAATATTATAAGATTATATGTAAATCAACCAGATTCTTCAATAGGGTTAACTGAAAATGTACGTACATGGCTGCCGTTTGTTTTTTCTCATGAGCTTAATCACGTTTTTTATGGCAATATGAGGAATAAATATATAGACTGGATTCCATATGATTTTATCAAAAAAGGATTATTATCAATGAATTGGCAACCAAGTTATTTGCATGAAGGACTTTCAATATATATGGAAAGCAAATATTTTAAGGGAAGATTTGAGGATAGTATATTTAATATGTATTTAATGGCAGAAATTATTTCAAATAAATATCCAGAATATTATCTTGGTTCTGGTTCAATGACAGATAAATGGTCACCAGCAGGATTTAATTATATGTATGGTGCAATATTTACAAAAGAGATTTCTGAAAAATATGGAGAAGAAACATTAAAAAAAATCATACAGGATATGAATTCAAAATTGTTTTTTAACACGATAAAATATTCTTTTGAAAAGGTCACAGGAGAAAAATGGAAAGACTTTTTATTATATATAAAGGTGAAATATAAAAATCTTTATTTAGGTAGATCTGAAAAAGGATATAAAGATAATTATAAACCTTTAAATAATGCATTTCATTATACCGGAAATCTTAATACAGATGGAGAAAAGCTGTATTATTATGGAGAATTTGAAAATAAAATTAAAGGGGTATATAAAGGTGACGAATATGTAGGCAATTATAGAAAATTTAGCATATCAAAAGATGGAAAGCTATTATACCTTTCAAGCATTACTAATAATAATGAAAATAGAAATATTCTTTATTTAAAATGTGATTGTCCGTTATCTGATAAAATAATTGCAAACAGAGTTAGATCCTTTAATTTTATTGATAATAATAGAGTGGTATATACAACAATAAAAAATGGTTTTACTACTACATATATAATGGATTTAAGAACAGGAAATAAAGAAAAAATAATATCAGAAGGATATTATGTAATAAATAATTTTACATCTAATGGTAAAGAAGTATATTTTTCAGCTAACTTTGACAATACCACTGATATATATAAATATGAAATAGAAACAGGAAATTTATTGAGATTAACAAGAAACCAATATACTGAGAGAGATTTATTTCTGTATAACGATTACTTATATTTCTCAGCGGATTATGAGGATAATATATACAACATATATAGGTATAATATAAAAAATAAAAAATTGGAAAAAATAACAAATCACATATACGGAACATTTAATCCTGTAATCATAAAAGAAAAATTATATTTCATTTTTTACGATGAAAATGGGTATCATATTTCAACATTAAATCTAGATAATTTATCAAAAAAATTAATTGAGACTGTTGAATTTAATGAATATATAGCTGTTTCACCTTTAATTTATCATATGAAACCTGACAAATATAGTAAATATGAGGAAAAAACAAAATATAATTATATAATACCATTAGTTTATAATAATAAAATAGGTGTGGGATATATATCTTTAAGCGAAGGTTTGAATTACGGTTTTGGTGCAGGTGTGTTAACGGATATCAATAATACTTCAATGATTGTTGGAGGATATTTGAATTTATATACTAATAATTTTATTTTATCTACAATAGGAAATGAAGGAATATATACGGACATTTCAATATCCAAAGATTTTCAATTTTATTTAAAATCAAAATATTATCTGACAATTTCAAATAATCTTCAGTTGCATAATATATCCCCTGTATCAAATACCTTTAGTATAAATATAACAAATAATCCGTATTATATAAACAGCATTCAGTTATATAATTATAATGTATCAATGAACATTAATAATGCATATACATCAATAAATATTTCAAAGCCATTCTATGTATTTTCATTTGTTACAACACCATATGGATATTACGATACATCTGGAAATCTTGTTTTAGGAACATCTTTTTCAAAAAAAATATGGAATCCTGATATTTCAATATTTGATGGAAAATTTAGATTTGATAATTTATATTTAACAGGTAATATATCCTATAATATTCCTTTTCACAAAACAACATGTGGAATATCTCTGATATTTAATTTTACAGAATTTTACTGGGCAAATGTTCCAATTCCAATAAAAATAATTGATTTTTCAAATTAATAGATATAAGTATTAATTAGCTATAATCCCCCGATATTGGGGGATTATTTTTATTTTAAAAATTATGAAAATGATTTCTTGGAAAGATTACGGATAATTAACGAGAGTTATGGTTGATTATTGTTAGTAGGTTATTTTTTTTATAACATAATGTTACTTGTAATATTTCGAAAATAAATATATAATATGATTAAAGATATTGAAATTAAGTTAATAATTTTTTGAAGAAAACTTGAAAAAGTTTTAAATATATTATGTATGTCTATTCTTGTAAAAGGAGGGGAATTATGATAACGTTTTCTTATGATTACGCAAAACCCAAAACGCTAGATGAAGCCCTTGAATTATTGCAAAAAGACGGGGCTTATCCTATGTTAGGAGGAACTGATTTAATTGTAAAAATGAGAGCGAATCGAATTAAACCAACAGTTGTAGTAGATTTAAAAGGAATTGATGAATTATTTAAAGTAGATTTTTCCAAAGAAAATGGATTAACCTTTGGTGCTGGAATAAAACTCAATGTATTGGTTGAAGAATTTGATTTTGTAAAAGAATATTATCCAACATTGTATCAGGGGGCAAGAGTAGTTGGAGGGTATCAAACCAGAAACAGAGGAACTGTTGCTGGTAATATTTGTAATGCTTCACCTGCTTCAGATACAGCTCCAGCATTATTAACATATGATGCGGAATTAAATCTTGTAAGCAAGGAAGGCGAAAGAACAGTAAAATTAACAGAATTCTTTGTAGGACCAGGAAAAACTGTATTGAAAAAAGGAGAGATTGTAAAATCAATCCATTTGCCTTTTGAAGGTGAAAGTATAGGAAGATATTACAAGATTTCAAGAATTAAAGCAGTTGACCTTTCAACAATTGGAATGGCATTAACTGTAATTGATCCAGAAGGAAAGAGAGATATAAGAGTTGCATTAGCTTCTGTTGCTCCAACACCAGTTAGAATTTTTGAAGCAGAAGAATTTATAAAGGGTAAAGAATTAACAAAGGAAAATGTTGAGGAGTTTGCAAGAATAATACATGATAGTGTTTCTCCAATAACAGATGCAAGGGGAACAGCTGAATATAGAAAAAGAATGGCTAAAATATTACCTATAAAATTGCTAAGAGAATTAAATTTGTTGAAGGAGGGGATATAATATGAAAATTACATTTACAGTAAATAATGAAAATGTAGAAGTTGATGTAAAGCCAAATGAAACCCTCCTTGATGTATTAAGAGAAAAATTATACCTTACAGGTGCTAAGGAAGGTTGTGGAAATGGCGAATGTGGTGCCTGTACAGTTATATATAATGGAAGACCTGTAAATTCATGTCTTGTTTTAGCACCAGAAGCAGAAGGCGCAGTAATTGAAACAGTAGAAGGCTTAACAAAGGATAATAAATTACATCCTATTCAGGAAGCATTTATTGAAGCTAATGCTTTCCAATGTGGATATTGTACACCAGGATTTATTATGTCTACAAAAGCAATGTTAGAAAAAGTTCCAAATCCAACAAAAGAAGTTATTGTTGAAAGATTGGCAGGTAATTTATGTAGATGTACCGGTTATACAGTAATTATTGATGCTGTGAAATTAGCTGCCCAGAAAATGGGAGGTGCAAAATAATGAAATACGAATATCAACCACCTATTAAATTTGAACATGTAGGAAAACCTATGAATCGTGTAGATGGTTTTGAGAAGGTTACTGGAAACGCTAAATATGTAACAGACATGTTTTTCCCAAATATGTTATATGGTGCAGTAAAAAGAAGTCCAATACCTCATGGAATTATAAAAAAGATAGATACCTCTAAAGCTGAAGCTTTGCAGGGTGTAAGAGCAATAGTTACAGGGAAAGATGTTCCATATAGACAAGGAATTTATCTTGTTGATAGACCTGTAATTACTCCTGATAGAGTTAGATATGTTGGAGAACCAGTGGCAGCTGTAGCAGCAGACTCATTGGAAATTGCAAGAAGAGCTGTTGAATTAATAGAAGTTGAATATGAAGAATTACCTGTAGTTCAGGATCCAAGAGAATCCTTAAAAGGTGAAGTATTAATACATCCTGATCTTGCAAATTATGATAGATTACCTATATATAATATAGAACCTGAAAGAAATGTATTTCATCACCATAAAACAAGAAAAGGTGATGTAGAAAAAGGTTTTAAAGAAGCAGATGTTATAGTTGAAGGTGACTATTACTTACCTCAAATGTATCATGCTCCACTTGAACCACATGCAGCAATAGCTTTCTGGGATTATAACGAAAAGCTTACTGTATGGTCAAGTGCACAATCTCCATTTACATTAAGAAATTTAATAGCTCATGCATTTAAGATTCCAAGACATAAGGTTAGAGTTATAGCTCCTTATGTTGGTGGAGGATTTGGTGGTAAAGCTGGTATAAATATGGAGGGTATAGTAATTGCATTAGCTGAAAAAGTAAAAGGAAGACATATAAAGCTTGTTTATACAAGAGAAGAAGATGTCGCAACAGTTGTTAGACAGGCAATGTATGCTCATATAAAAACAGGTGTTAAAAATGATGGAACAATTGTGGCAATGGAAGCTGAATTAATATTCGATGGAGGAGCATATGCAGAATATGGAACAAATGTTGTAAGAGCTGCTGGATATACACTTCCAGGTCCATATTATGTTCCAAACCTTAAAACAGATTCCTTTGGTGTTTATACAAATCACTTTATTGGTGGTGCATTTAGGGGATTTGGACATGGAGAATTGCATTGGGCAACAGAAAGAAATCTCGATGAAGTTGCACAAAAATTAGGTATAGATCCACTTGAATTAAGATTGAAAAATGTATTAAAGCCAGGATTAACAAATTCAATGGGTCAAACTATACATCATGATACTGGTGATGTAGAAGCATGTTTGAAAAAAGCAGCAGAATTAATAGAATACGATAAAAAACCTGAACAACCTGCAGATCCAAAGAAAAAGAGAGGTAAAGGTATAGCAGGTCTTGTAAAGGCTCCAGCTATGCCGACAAATGCAGCATCAGCCGTTGTAATTAAATTTCATGAAGATGCAACAGTAACATTGCAGGCAAGTATTCAGGAAATTGGTCAGGGATTCAATACAGCAGTTACGCAAATGGCTGCAGATGCATTACATATTTCACCGGATAAAATACACTTTGTAATGCCTGTTGATACTGATGTAAATCCATATGAATGGCAGACAGTTGCAAGTAGGGCATTATGGACTGTAGGTAATGCATTATACAGAGCTGCGGAAGATGCATTAAATCAAATCAAAAATATAGCTTCACAGGTATTGGGCGTTGCACCTCATAATTTAGAAGTAGAAGATGATAGAGTATATGTAAAATATAGACCGGAAAAATATTTATTGTTAAAAGATGTTGTAATGGGATACACCTACCCAGATGGGCATGCCATTGGTGGCCCGGTAATTGGAAGAGGTAGTTTTGTTCCTGAAATGCTTACAAATCTTGATCTTGAAACAGGTCAGGGTAATGCAGCAGCTGAATGGACATTTGGAGCTCAGGCTGCAGAGGTTGAAATTGATACAGAAACAGGTGAAATAAAAGTATTGAGTATGGTTGGGGTGTTTGATGCAGGTACTATTATAAATCCAATTACAGCAGGTGGTCAGGTAGTTGGTGGAATGATTCAGGGTATGGGACCAGCATTATTTGAAGGGGTTAAATATAACGATAAAGGTTATCCATTAACTGTATCGTTTACTGATTATAAGATTCCAACAATAGCCGACATACCAGATGAAATAAAATATGACTTTGTTGAAACCTTTGAAGAATCTTCACCATTTGGTGCTAAAGGTGTAGGAGAACATCCAATGATTTCAATACCACCAGCAATAGCAGCAGCTATTTATGATGCACTTGGAGTAAATATAAATGAATTGCCATTATCACCGGATAAAATATTAAAAGCACTTGATGAAAAGAATAGTTAAAATTTAGATATTGTCTATCCAAATCTTTTTTAGGAGGGGAGAAGCATGGGCGAAAGCGAATATTTGAACATTACGCCTCAAGAAGACAGAAGCGCGAACATGAGTACTGGGGGATTGATTTTGCTTGGATTACAACACACATTTACCATGTTTGGCGCAACAGTATTGGTGCCTTATTTAACGGGTATTCCAGTTAATGTAGCTCTTTTGACAGCTGGGTTAGGAACATTGTTATTCCACTGGATTACCAAATGGAAAGTTCCAGTATTTTTAGGATCAAGTTTTGCTTATATTGCACCAGTAGTAGCAGTAACAACTTATTACATGCAACAGGGAGGACTTGAATACAAGAGTATACAGGATGCAGTTCAAGCGGGGGTAGATCTGAGACCTTATCTGGCATATGCCACAGGTGGTATTGTTCTTGCAGGACTTGTTAAATTTGTATTTGGTTTATTAATAAAATGGATAGGTATTAGAAGATTTGAAAAATTATTCCCACCTGTAATTTCCGGTACAATGATTATTCTTATTGGTTTAATTTTGAGTCCAGTAGCAGTTAATATGGCAAGCGGTAATTGGACAATAGCATTAATCTCATTATTTACTGCAATATTTGTAAGATTATATATGAGAGGATTTAATAGACTTGTTCCAGTTATCTGGGGTATTATAGTAGGTTATGTTGTAGCATTGATTACAGGTAATGTTAACTTTGCAGAATTATCAACAGCAAGCTGGATTGGTATGCCAGAAATGTATTTACCTAAATTCTCATGGTATGCAGCAGCAGCAATTGTACCAGTAGCTATAGCCCCATCAGTAGAACACTTTGGTGATGTATTTGCTATATCAGCAGTTGTTGGTAAAAAGTTCTATGAAGATCCAGGAATGCATAGAACATTAATGGGTGATGGGCTTGCAACATCATTAGGTGGTTTGCTTGGAGGTCCAGCAAATACAACATATAGTGAAAACACAGGTGTTCTTGCATTTACAAAGGCATTTAATCCATGGATAATGAGAATAGCAGCATTTTTTGCAATTTTAATGTCATTAGTACCAAAAGTTGGAGCACTTGTTAGATCAATACCTGTTCCAGTTATGGGCGGAATTGAAATCTTATTATTCGGTATGATTGCAAGTATAGGTGCAAAAACATTAATTAACAATCAGGTTAAAGTAGAAGGTAAAAACCTTGTTATTATGTCATTAATGCTTGTTACAGGTCTTGGTGGAGCAGTATTCCAGGCTGGTAACTTTGCATTACAGGGATTGGGTTTAGCAGCTATAGTTGGTATTTTAGCTAATGCAATATTATCATTAACAGGAGCATCAGATGACTGATATTATTGTTTCAAAAAATGTTTTTGAAAAACATGTAAATGAAGAAGCAAAAATCTTTTTCAAAACAAAACATACAGTATATTATAAATTTAACGATTCGGATATATTGACTCTGACAACTCATTCGAACCGGGTAGGGGCATTGGGGCTAACAGCCCCCTCCCGATTCCTTAAATTCAAAAAAGTATATGTAAACAAAAATAAGGTTTTAGTATTTGATAACGTTTTCTTTTTAAGCAAGTTTAAATTGTATGATCCAACAATAACAAACTTTAGAAAAAACGTAAATATAGATGAAGCTATTAATTATATAAAACAAAATGTTGATAACAGAATATCTTTGAAAATAATAAAAGGTTTATTTGATAAAAAATATGAATCATTAATAGGATTTGGTCCAGGATTAACTCCACTTGGTGATGATATATTATCAGGAGTTCTTTTAATGGAGCATTATTTTAAAAAAGATTTAGTGGATAAAGATCACATTATTTTTATTTCAAGAAAAAAAACAAATGATATTTCTTATTTTCAAATGAAATATGCTGCCGAAGGATTAGCACCATTGCCAGTTAAAGAATATTTAAGTAGCGGTAATAAGGATGATTTATTAAAAATGGGAGCTACATCTGGAAGTGGATGGTTATTGGGGATTACCTATTACTTTGAGTTTGGAGGGATAGCGGATGGTCTATACAATGATAAAACCGAATTCGTATTATGATTCCGTAACCCTTATGTTGATAACCGAAGATATAAAAAAAATGGAAGGTATTGAAGAAGCTTTGGTTGGCATGGGGACGGACACAAATAAGGAATTTTTAAAAGAATTGGATATGATGTCAGAAGAAGTTGAAAATTCTACACCAAATGATCTTTTGATTGTTGTAAAAGGCGAAAATATAGACATGGAAGAAATAGAAAAAACTGTTGAAGAGTTACTAAAAACAGAAACAGAAGAAGATGAAGGGGAAAAATTCTATCCTTCAATGGATTCTGCACTTAACAAAGTAAAAGACGCAAATATGGTATTAATCTCTATTGCAGGTGAATATGCAGGTCTTGAAACTAAAAAGGCTCTTGACAGAGGACTTAATGTAATGTTATTTAGTGATAATGTTTCACTGGAAGATGAAATAAAATTAAAAAAATATGCGCTTAAAAAAGGATTACTTGTTATGGGACCAGATTGTGGAACAGCTATAATCAATGGAGTACCTATGGCATTTTCAAATGTAGTCAACAGGGGGAAGATTGGTATTGTTGCCGCATCCGGAACTGGCGCTCAAGAAGTATCCTCTATCATCTCAAATCTTGGATGCGGCATTTCCCAGCTCATTGGAACTGGCGGAAGAGATGTAAAGAAAGATGTTGGAGGATTAATGTTCCTTGAAGGAATTAAGAGATTAATTGAAGATGATGAAACAGAGATAATAGTACTTGTTTCAAAACCACCATATCCAGAAGTAGTAGAAAAAGCTGTTGAATTATTGAAAAAGACAAATAAAAAACATGTCGTTCATTTTGTAAACGGAAAAGTGGAAGATGACACAATTACAGTTGGACATACTCTGGAAGATGCTGCTATAAAGGCTGCATTGTTGTGTAAAGGCGAAGAAATAAAGAAAGATATTTATACGTATTTTGATTTCCTTGAAGCATTTGATTTTGAAACAAAGGTAAAAGAAGAAGCAGAAAAAATAAAAGAAGGAAAATATATAAGAGGACTATATTCTGGTGGAACATTGGCTGATGAAGCAATGGTATTGCTTGCAAAAGAGATAGGTCCAATATATTCCCCAGCACCATTAGATCCAGAATATAAGCTTGAG
The DNA here is from genome assembly GCF_013363245.1 of Marinitoga sp. 1135. Lineage (NCBI taxonomy): Bacteria > Thermotogati > Thermotogota > Thermotogae > Petrotogales > Petrotogaceae > Marinitoga > Marinitoga sp. 1135. The sequence goes on from NZ_LBEZ01000019.1 coordinate 22,400, forward strand.
AATATAAATGAAAGTAAGGAAAATACAGTAGTGGATATGGGTGAAGACGAGTTTACAGTTGGAAGACCACATCCTATGATTGACTTTACAATGAGAAAGTCCAGACTTGTAAAAGAATATCTCGATAAAGATACGGCAATAATACTGGTTGACGTAGTGTTAGGCTGGGGTTCACATATGGATCCTGCTGGTGAAATTGCAGAAGCAGTAAAGAACGCCAGGGAAGTTTCTGATAAGTATAGATGTGTAATAGCAAATATTTGTGGAACATATGAGGATCCACAAAAATATAATGAACAAAAGAAAAAACTCGAAGATGCTGGTGTTATTGTCTTCCCAAGTAATGCCAGTGCAGTAAAATTCGCAGTTAGCGTTTGGAAGGAGTTGGGAAGATGAGTTTATTTAAAGAAGAATTAAAAATCATAAATATCGGATTGAAATCATTCTATGAAGATTTAAAAAAACAGGGAGCACATGTTGTGCATGTTGATTGGAAACCACCACTTGGCGGTTCAAAGGCTGTAAAAATATTAAATGACTTTTCAAATGTTAAGGTAGATGTTGAAGCAGCAAATGCAAAAGCAGTAGAAAGAATTATGAATTCACAGCCAACCCTTGTTGGAATGGCATTGGCAAAAGATGTAGTTCCAGGAATGAAAGAAAATATGATTTTACATGCAGGTCCTCCAATTACGTGGGATAGAATGTGTGGTCCATTAAAAGGCGCAATAATTGGTGGGCTTATCTATGAAGGAAAAGCAAAAAATGAAAAAGAGGCTATTGAGTTAATAGAATCAGGAGAAATTCAATTTGATCCATGGCATCATCATGATGGTGTAGGCCCTATGGCTGGTGTTGCAACACCTTCCATGCCTGTGTTTATAGTTGAAAACAAGACATATGGTATAAAAGCATATTGTACAATGAATGAAGGTTTAGGAAAGGTTTTAAGATATGGAGCAAATGGACCTGATGTAATTGATAGACTTAAATGGATGGAATCAGTGTTATATCCAGTTTTAAAAGAAGCTATTGAAATAAAAGGCGAAATTAATTTAAAGAATCTTATTGCTCAGGCAGTTCAAATGGGTGATGAATGTCATAATAGAAATAAAGCAGCAACATCTTTGTTTATCAGGGAAATTGCACCTGCAATACTTGATACATCGTTCTCTGATAAAGAAAAGAAAGAAGTAATTGAATTTATTAATTCAAATGATCATTTCTTCCTTAATTTATCAATGCCAGCAGCAAAATCAGCAACATTAGCAGCAGAAGGTATTGAAGGAAGTACAATAGTTACAGTAATGGCAAGAAATGGAACTGATTTTGGTATTAGAGTAGCTGGGTTACCAGGAGAATGGTTTGTTGGTCCAGCACAGGAAGTAGAAGGATTATACTTCCCGGGATTTACAAAGGAAGATGCAAATCCTGATATTGGAGATAGTACTATTACAGAAACAGGCGGATTTGGTGGATTTGCAATGGCTGGTGCTCCGGCTATAGTTAAATTTGTTGGAGGTAGTGTTCAGGAAGCAATTGAAACAACACAGAAGATGTATGAAATTACAGATGCAGAAAATAACACATATAAAATACCATTCTTGAATTTTAGAGGAACGCCAACAGGATTAAATGTTAAAAAAGTTGTTGAAAAGGGTATATTACCAAGAATTAATACAGGTATAGCCCATAAAGAACCAGGTATAGGGCAGGTTGGAGCAGGTTTAACCTATCCACCTATGAATATATTTATAGATGCATTGGAAGCATTTGTAAAAAAATACTCAGATTGAGGGGGGATTATTGTGGCAGGTATTAAAGTGTATGATTTAACTCAGAAGATTGGTATTACAACACCACCATGGCCAGGTTATGAGCCAATGAAATTGTGGTATTTCAAGAGAATGATGCTTCAGAAGGTTAACGGACAGATAGTTCAAACAAGTATGCATAATGGTACACATCTTGATGGTCAAAGACATTTTATGACTGGCGGAAGAGATATAGCTTCATTGCCACTTGATGGTTATTTGTTCGGTGAAGGGGTTATTTTAGATATTTCTAAAGAAGTTGGAGATTTTGATATTTATACACCAGAAACATTATTAAAGGTTGCAAAAGAAAATAATCTCGAGATTAAAAAGGGCGATATTATAATTATTAACACTGGTTATCACAAATATGCATGGGATCAACCAGAAGCAAATGAAAATAAATATTATTACTTCCACCCTGGACCAGATCAAAGATTTGCTGATTGGTTAAAAGAAATGGAAATTAAATGGGTTGGTGTTGATTGTGGTTCTGCAGATCACCCAATGAATACAATATTAAGAGAATACAGACCTGAATTTGCTAAAATGGCAGACGAACACTTTAGAAAAAAATACGGAAAACCATTAGATGAATACTTTACAGATGAAACGTATCAATTAATGCATATTGATTTATTCCCACACTTGATTTTACACGCTGAAAATCTTGGTGGAGAAATTGATAAAGTATTAAATAGAAGAATGTACATAGGTATATTCCCATGGAAACTTGTTGATGGTGAATCAAGTATAGCTCGTGTAGCTGCATTTGAAATTGAAGGATAATTGAAACGATAAAATTGATTAATAATAACAGAAAACGATAAAAGATAAAAATGGAGGGGAAAGATTATGTGGAAAGAAATACCGGAAAAAGTATCACAGGAAAAAATTACATTTGATGTTAGAGAAATAGAACCAATGTTAGCAGGACCGTCATTGAAATTAGAACCATATGAACCAGAAATGGCAAAATTAAAAGATGGAAATTATTTATATATCAGACCATTGAAAAAAGAAGAAGTACCTCAATTATTACCATTTATAAAGAAATTATTAGATGTAGATCATGACTTTTATGATATTGTTGGTGTAAGAGTATATGGCGAATTATTAGGATGGTATAGAGATAGATTAAAGGATCCATATTTCATGATTGGTACAATTAATGGGAAATTAGCAGGTTTTGCAAATGCAAGAGTTATGAATAATGGAATTCATATTAGTTTACACTCAATGGCATATGTAAGAGGATTAAAAGTAGGAGCTATTATGTATTATGCAAAAGCTAAATATGCATTTGAAAAACTGGGAGCAAAAGAATGGTGGTCAACATTTGAAAGTTATAATGGTTGGAAGAGATGGGGTTTAGGTATGGCACAACCATCATATCCATGGCCAGATGTACAGCATGAATTAGGTGGAGCAAAAGTATATTACATTACAAGAGAATATTGGGATTTATCAGTAAAACAATATTTACTCGATTATATAAAGACAGATCTTGTACCTGCAACACCAGAAGTTGCAGAAGCAAACAAAGAATTAATAATCCCCGAAAGTCCTCTCGTTTAAATAGGGCTGGCAGGCCGAAAAGGCCTGCTCTTTTTTTAAAAAAGATAATATAAATAAAAAATAAATAAAAAAAGGAGCTTCCTTATGGAAAGCTCCTTTTTGATTGCTAATTAATTAAAGTATTCTCTTACAGCAAAAGATGCTGCAATAGCACCATCAGCTGCTGCTGTGATAATCTGTCTTAATTCCTTTTGAATAACATCTCCTGCAGCAAATACACCTTTCACATTTGTTTCTCTGTGTTCATCTACAGGGATATATCCATAATCATCAAGTTCTATTTTTCCTTTAAATAATTCTGTTACAGGAGTAAGTCCTACAAAAACGAATACTCCGTCTACATCGAAGTTTGTAATTTCACCAGTTTCTCTGTTTTCAAGTACAAGCTGAGTTACTTTCTTATCACCTTTGATTTCCTTTACTACAGAATTCCAGATGAATTTAATATTTTCTGTATTAAATGCTTTGTCCTGATATCTTTTATCAGCTCTTAACTTATCTCTTCTATGAATAATATAAACTTCTTTTGCTATTTTTGAAAGATAAAGAGCTTCTTCAACAGCTGTATTGCCACCGCCAATAACAGCAACTTTCTGGTTTTTGAAGAAATGTCCATCGCAGGTAGCACAGTATGAAACACCTCTACCAGCAAATTCCATTTCACCAGGAACACCTAATTTTCTTGGTGTTGCACCTGTTGCGATAACAACTGTTTTTGCTTTTACAATACTTCCATTATCAAGTGATATTATCTTTTCATCTTTACTGAAATCAACATTAATAACTTCACCATCGTAAAATTCTACGCCAAATTCTCTTGCGTGTTCTCCAAGTTTTGTTGCTAATTCTTCTCCTGTAATAGATTTAAATCCAGGATAGTTTTCAACATATTCTGTTAAGTTAATCTGACCGCCTTCTAAATCTTTTTCTATAATTAATGGCTGGATTCCGCCCTGAACAGCATAAATCCCTGCTGCAACACCTGCTGGACCACCGCCAATAATTACCATATCATAATATTCTTTTAAATCATGTTTTTTTGATGATCCAAGATCAAAGAACATGGCTTATCCCTCCACAGCTTTTAATACTTCTTCAACGAAGTTTGGTTCAGGATATGCACCAATAAATTCACCTTTAACTACCCATTCACCATTTTCAAATGCTTCAATAACTGTGTGTGGTACAGAACTTACATTGTGTTTCATTGAAATTTCGTAAAATTCGTTAGCTTCTACCATTTCACCGTTTATATTTTCATTAATCATTGCAGCCATCTGTGCTGATAAAACAGCTCTTGGACAGTATGGACATGTTGGAGTTACAAATACTCTTAATCTTATTTTTTTGTTTATACCCTTTAATTTTTCAATTGTGTCTTCTGAGAAATCTACTTCTTCGCCATTTTTGGACATGAGAATTAAATCCTGTAATAATGTGCTGAATTCATGTCCTGAAGGAATTCCGTAAAATCTTACACCTAAATCTGAACCATTTGATGCAAGAATAACTGTTGCTGGAGCTAATGTTTTATCAATTTCATATTCTTCTGCAAGTGGAGAGTCAATATTTTCAACTTCTAAATCAACATTATCTACACCTTCTGATAATTCTGTGTATAATTGTTTTGTTACTTCACAGTATTCGCAATCATCTTTTTCGAATAAAATTATTTTTACTCTACCTTTCATTTCCCCTAATAAATCCTTTACCTGTTCTAATGTTTTGTCATCTAATAATCTTTCCATTTTACTACACCTCCGAAGTTTTATATATTTTCTTTTGCTTTATTAATAAAGTTTTTTAAAACTATTATCTGTTCTTCCATTTCAGAAATAAATCTTTTCATTCTTTCTTTTCCTTTTTCTGTCACCTTATAAATTTTTCTTGGTGGACTTGATGTTGTATCCCAATCAAACTCTATTTCGCCACGTTTTTCAAGATCTGAAAGAGCCCTGTATACTCTTCCTTTTTGTCCAATTCCTTCAGGAATTGTTATACCCATTTCGCATAGCCTATTGGATAGTTCATAGCCATAACTGGGCTTTTCGGCTATTAATATCAATAATAAATCGCATATTAACTTTCCGCTCTTTTGAAATATTTTACACTTATTTGCCGAATTCATTTATTACCCTCCAAATAGTACTAAAAAAGTCAATTTTTCCATCCATGATTATATTATATACATTATGTATATATTTGTCAAGTAAAAAATATAAAGGTTCTATTGTTATTTTTTTAAAATTTGAAGTCAAAAAATTAAAGCACCCATGAAAAGGTGCTTTAATCAGAAAATTTATTATATATATTATTGATTTCATCTGAGTATTGTTTAAATATCTCAAGGATTTTTGGATTAAAATCTTTTGGCGAAGTTCTATTATCACCCTCAATGATTATTTTCATCACTTTTTCGTGTGGAATAGCCGGTTTATATGGACGTTTAGAACGTAAAGCATCGTATACATCTACAATAGATACAATCTGAGCTTCAATAGGTATTTCATCGCCTTTTAAATTATATGGATATCCTCCACCATTATATTTTTCATGGTGATATAATGCAATTTTTAATGCAGTTTCAAAGTATGGGTCATCACCCAATAACCGTTCTGCATAAATGGTATGTTTTTTCATAATTTCATATTCTTCATCTGTTAATTTACCGGGTTTATTTAAAATTTCAAGTGGAATAAAGATTTTTCCAATATCATGTAATGTCGAAAATTCCTTTATTTCAATTATTTTGTCTTCTGTAAGATTTAATTTTTGAGCTATAAAATACGAAAGCTCTCCAACTCTATATATATGTTGTCCTGTAATATCATCATGTGCTTCTGCAATTAAAGCGAGTTTATTGGCAAAATTAAGATAGGCACTTTTAACTCTATCTATGGTATATTTTGAATTAATTACAGTTTTAGCAATATTCATTAAAGCCTGTATAATTGTTTTATCGTATTCAGTAAATGATTTAGGATTACTGGCGTCTATATCCAGTGCAAGATTAAGTATTTTTCCTTTTTCTAATTCTGAGGTTATAATCATTATTTCCTTTATATTTTTTACAGCATTTATAAATTTATTAAATGTTTTTTCATCCATTCCTTTTTTGTCAATTTTAATTAATTCATCTGATTTAAATATTTTTATTTCATCATTTGTTTGAACCATCCAATCTTTTTTAAGATTAAGTTGTTTTAATTTTTCTATATCATGACCTATTGCTGCAATGAAATTCCATTTATCATTTTCAGCAAGTGAAATACTTCCGTAATCACATGCATCAACAAGTTCATTGGCAAATTTTAAAAGATTTGTATAATAATTTTCAATATCCTGTGTTTCAAAATTGGAAATCAGTTCAATCATCTTAAATAATTTTTTGTTTGTGGAATCAAGTATTTTATTTTTTTTCTCAAGTTCAAGTTTTTGCTCTACTTTATCTGTAACATCTATATATAAAACAAGAATTTTATCTTCACCATTTTGTTGCCTTATAGGTGTTTTGAAAACTCTGAAATAACGTATTTTTCCGTCTTTTTTCATTTTAACTTCTAAAACAGTTTTTTCAATATGATTTAATATAATCTGTATATCTTTTATAACAGCATTTTCTTTGGTTTTTTCATCAATAGTATTGCCGATAATATCGTTTAAATTTTTTCCAATAATTTCATCTTTTTCCATATTAAAAAATTCAGCAAAAGCTTTATTAGAAAAAATAATAGTTTGATCTACAGTTTTTATATAAATAGGATTTGGTGAAAGATTAACAATTTTTTCAATTAAATCTGTAGAATTTTTTAATTCTGAAAGTGTTTTTTCGAGATCATTTAAAGCATCTGTTAATTCTGAATTTTTTTTCTGTAATTTTCTTTTAAGTTGATTGGAATTTATATATAGCACAATAATTATAAAAATAAGTATAGTTTCTAAAATAGCAATTGCAGGAACAAGCCAGTCAGGTATTTTTTCAAGAGTTTTTGTATTAAAATATTTATCAAAAATACTATAATAGTATGAATCTGGATCTGATTTTAATTTTTTCAATAATTGATCAAACCTCTGAAAAAATTCATCCAGACTTTTATCTTTTTTATACATCATATAAATACTTATAGGCGTAAAAATAATGGAAGTTTTTTTAATGTTATGCTTGTTCTCAAGATATAAACCAAGAAATTTTGGCATTACACCAGCATCTATTTCATGTTTTTCGAGGGCATCAAGTATTTCCATATAATCATTCATTTCAACAAAATCTACTTTTATATTAAAAGATTTAAGAATTTCTTTTATGCCTCCAGGTCCATCGTAAAATATATCTGTTTTCATTACGCCAATTTTTTTATTTTTTAAATCAACTATATTATCGACATTTTCTTTTCCTGAAACATATATTACTCCCCAGTCGAAAAATAAAGCTTCGCTGTTAAAATTAAAGAATTTTTTTCTTTCAGGGGTTATTGCCAGGTCAGCAACAATATCAATTTCATTATTTTTAAGTTTTTCAATAAGGTTTGCCTGTGTATCAAAAACAAATTTATAGTCAACATTTAAATCTTCAAACATATTCCGTGCTAATTCAACAAAAAAGCCTCTTTTTTCATCAAATACAATAGGTATATCTTTGTATATACCTATTTTAAGTGTTTTTGAAAAAGAAAGGGATATAGAAACGATTATAAGTACAAAAATCAAGAGCCTTTTCATATTTTCGCCCCGCTATAATATAATTTTATTTTTTCCGCTGTTCTTAGCTTCATAAGCTTTTTTGTCTGCTATTTTTATTAAATTTGAGATATCAGTTTCATATGTATCTTCAATACCAACGCTGAAACTTAAACCAGTTTCAATTAATTTTCTTTTTATTCTTTCCAGAATCTTTTTAGCCTGTTTTTTATTTAAATTTTCAAAAATTATTACAAATTCATCTCCACCATATCTATAAACTTTGTCAATATCTCTAACGGAGCTTTTTAAGGTAAATGCAAACTCTTTTAATTTTTCATCTCCAATTACATGGCCGTATGTATCATTTATTTTCTTAAAATCATCAAGGTCAATAAAAGCCAGAGAAATAGGAATATTAGAAATATTATAGAATTTAATATCTTTATTTAACTTTGAAGAATTATATAAAGATGTCAGGTAATCTGTTTCACTTAATTTTTTAATATATTTAAATTGTTTACTGTGTATCAATATTATAGAAACTATTTTTGAAAGAACAGATAGTATTTTCATATCTTCTTCAGTAGGTCTTAAACCATTTTTAGGCTGGTCACATGAGATATATCCAATGATTTCATTTTCTTTATCTCTTATTGTTATAAGCAATAAATCATTTGGATGCCATTGGTTTTTCTTTTGTGTATATGTATTTAAAGTTATATTTGATTCAAACTGAAAATAATAATTCTGTTCGTCAAAATCCCCTTTTTCTGCAGGGATAAAATATACTTCTCCATATCTATATTCATTAGCAAAAAGTTTTAAAATATCTGAAGCCTTAACTTTTGTTTCCTTTAATTTATTGAATTCAATTTCTGATAATCCAGCATATGTAATTCTATTAATCTTATCGTTTTCATAGTCTATTTCTGAGATTAAGACATATTTATATCCAAACTGTTTATTTAAAATGTTGGCAACATCTTTTGAAATCTTTTCTTTTGAAACATTCATAGAATATGAATATAAAATGTTTGAAAATTGAAGCATTATATCATTGAAACGTTTAAGCCTTTCATTTTTGATTTTTTCTTCTTCTCTTTCAGTTAGATGTTTCATTATAAAATAATATAAAATAATAAAAATCAAATTTTGAAAGATAAAATAAATTTTTAAGACATGGTTCTGGCATAAAAGGTAGAAATACATACTTGGCAACAAAGTTAAGAAAAATACATATTCTGTAAGCAGCATATTGAAATCAAAACGATCTAAATCTGTATGTAATGTGTTAATTAGCTTTGAAAAGGTTACAAACAAAAATAGTTTTAAATAAATATTGTCAGTAATTAAATCGGCAAGTACATATCCTCCATAATTCATGAAAAAATAGCCCAGAAATTTACTAACTCTTTTATTTAATCCAAGTCTTTCAAGCCTGAATAAAGTGGTTATTGCAGCAACTAAAATATATTGTCTTCCATAAAGAGAAGCAACTAAAAATCCTGTCATATTTGTAACAAGTCTAATATTGTTTTTCCATTTTACATCAATATTATCGGATATAAATGTAATCAACAATACAGCCAATAATTTTTTTATTTCAAATGAAAAATTAATAGGAAAAAAATAGATTAATACAATTGAAAAGAACAAAGAAATGAAATTCTGTTTATTGAAAAACTTTCCGTTAAATAAGAAATTTTCCATAAAATCACCCCTAAAAATTTTCATCTAAAACTTCATCTATTTCATCAAAACCATATAATCTTGCTCTGATCTTTAGATCTTCTATATCCATTAATTTAATAACATAATTAGCTAACATAAATTCAAATGGTAGCCATATTACATGTCCTGTAAGAGCGTGAATATGTTTTGCACCTTTCTTAAATTCTTTCCATAAAATCTTTCTGCTTCTTACAGAAAGTGTTTTATCAAATATTGCTTCAATAAAAGTAACCTTTTTTGGATTAATTAAATGAGCATAAGAAAGAGGATCTATTCTAAATAATGGATGTATTTTTTTGCTATTTAATATTTCTTCAAGTTTCATATTTTTTACTATCTGGAATTGATCCTCGTATATGTTATAAATCTTTTCTATATTATGCATATCAAAATCTGTTTTAAAACCTTTATCTATCATTCTTCGAACAAATTTTGTTGCAGGAGAATTATATAAAATTTCCGGTAAGTATCCTCCTGTTGTCATTAACAATAATTTATCTAATTGTGGGTTTAAAGCTTCTACAATAGTTCCTATCATTCCTCCTAAACAATATCCAATCAGGATATTGTGTTTTTTCCACAATTTTTTTTGTTTTAAAAAATCAATTGTACTTAATGTATCAACAACCCCATGTTCCCAAAATCTATACATTACACTTATTTCAGGCCAGAGATAATTTCTTCCACTAACAGATTTTTCATCAACACGGGTATAATTACCGGGTAAGATTAAAATAGAGGTATTTATTCCAACAGATGCAAGACGTTTTGCAAGCCATATCATATACTTTACATTTGCACTACCAAGACCGTGTAAAATTAATGCAGAAGCAAGAGTTTCTTCTTTGGGTTCAAAATTATATAATTCTACAGTTTCAGTACCTCTGGCAGGATTCCTGTATAATGTTTTAAATCGAATATAATTACATCTATAATGTTTTCCTTTAAAAATATATCCAGAAATATAATCAAAATCTTTCTTTTCATATGTAAAATCAACCTTCATTTTTAATCAAACCCCTCATGAATTTTATTGTTTCATTTAGAATTTTAATTGTTTGTATATCATTATTTTCAAATTCAAATCCATGATCACCATATTTGTGGACAAAAAACTTAACCTTTACACCTTTTTCTTTTAATTTTTTATACAATTTTACAGAAGACGAAAAAGGAACAACTTTATCTTCTTTTCCGTGAACCAATAATACAGGATTCATATTTTCATTTATCCAGAATATAGGAGAATAATATAAATATTTTCCTGTTTTTTCTTTTACCGGTAATCCTTTTAAAGTTGCAGTAACTGCAACCTTTGCAAAAACCGATTTTACATTTTTATCAAAAAGATCCATTAAATCGGACGGTGCATAGTATGCAATCACGCCTTTAATACCAGAAATTTTATCTTTCTTTTTTAAAAATGTGTTATAAGAATAGTATAATAACGAAAGATGGCCTCCGGCGGATAGTCCCATTAAAATAATATTATTTTTATCAAAATACAGTTTTTGGGCGTTTTTTTTGATAAAATTTAAAGCGTCTGTATAATCTGATAATATTTCATCCATTGTATGTGAAATTCCAAATCTATAGTCAATAGATACTACAGCAAAACCTTTTGAAGCAATAAATTTACACCATGAAACATTATTGGGTTGATTTCTGAACCCGGAAACCCATCCACCACCATGCGCAAAAAATATAACAGGTAATTTTTCCTTATTGTGATTTTTGGGATAATAAATATCCATCTTTAATTGTAATTTTCCTTCAGTTTTATATGTATATGTATAAGGACCTCTAAAATCATAAGCGTCAATGGGCAATTTTTTTCTTAGAAGGTTTATAATATATAATGATGCCCATAAAAAGAATGTAAATACAATTACAATTCCACCCCAGGTTAACGTTCCAATAATTACAAAAAAAGCCAGAATTTTTTTTAAAATATTTTTATTTATAGTACCACCTCGCAACCTCTTTATAATATTATACACCAAATTTTAAAAAAGGAGAAATATTAAATGGGTTTTGGAGAAATAAAGCATATTATAGAAGAAAAAGACTACAAAGAACATAGCGATAGAATTAGAAAAGACGTATTGAAAATGAGAAAATATCTATTGTCTCCAAGAACATTAAATCAGAGAAAATTAATATCTCTATTTAGATTTTTAAGTAAAAATGCAGAAAGAAAAATACTGACAAAACACATTAATGATTTGCAATTTTTATTAATTCATATTGTAGAAAAACCAAAAGAAAATAGATTTAACGATTTGAAAAAATATTATGGATTAAAAGATGAAGATATAGAAATGATAAAATTTATAATGTTTCCCGATAAATTTCCTCCAGGTGGTTATGAAGAAAAATTGAAAAAATATGGTATAGAATTATACACACCAAAAGTTATTTTTAAAAAACTTCCATTTAAGGATTATATAGATCTTTACGCATTAATGACTTATATTCCTCTTGACGAAAAAAATATTTTTATTCAGAATTTGTTAGATGAAATATTAAAATTAAATCCACTTGAAGATAAAAATGCAACCTTAAAAAGATTTTTGGAAATTTATAAAAGTCTTAGTGATTTTGAACAACATTTACTTAATCTACAGTTAAGGAGTTTTTCATATTATCATTATAGACTATTCAATGTTTCGGGAATAAAAGGGATGGTTATTGATGGAAGCAATGTTGTAAGATATGAAAATAAAAATTCCTTACAGTTTTTGCTGGGAATAATAGAAAATCTGTATACAGAAAAATATGTATTTTATCCTGTTCATATTGTTTTTGATAAAAATATCGAATACATTTTAGAAGAAGAAGAAAGGAAAATATTAAAAAATTTTCTGTTGAAAAAAAGAGTATATTTATATTCTCCGGCAGATGAAAAAATAATAGAAATAGCAAAAAAATATGGATATTTTGTATTATCAAATGATAAATTTAAAGAATATGATTTTGATAAAGAAAAGATATTGGAAATCAAAAGGTTTATATAAATATAGAATACCAAAGAAAGGGGCATTACTATGAAAAAAGTACAGGAAAGATTTTTGGAATATGTAAAATTTTATACCACGTCTGATGAAAATTCTGAAACATGTCCTTCAACACCAGAACAGCTTGTTTTTGCAAATTATTTAAAAAAAGAATTAGAAGAAATAGGGTTGAGTGAAGTTGAAGTAGATGAAAATGGATATGTATATGCAACTTTACCGGCAAATTCAGAAGAAGATATTCCTGTAATAGGTTTTATTGCTCATATGGATACAGCACCTGCATTAACAGGCAAAGGTGTAAAACCAAAGATTATAAAATATGAGGGCGGAGATATTGTATTAAATGAAGAAAAGAATATTGTATTAAGTCCTGAGGAATTTCCAAAATTAAATAATTATATTGGACAGGAAATAATAGTTACAGATGGAAATACATTGTTGGGTGCAGACGACAAAGCCGGTATTGCTGAAATTATCACAGCTATGGAATACTTAATTCAGCATCCAGAAATAAAACATGGAAAGATAAGAATAGGATTTACTCCTGATGAAGAAATAGGTAGAGGAGCCGATAGATTTAATGTGGAAAAATTTGGCGCAAAATTTGCATATACAATAGATGGGGGAGAAATTGGAGAGCTTGAAGCAGAAAATTTTAATGCTGCCACAGCACATTTTAAAATAAATGGAAAAAGTATACATCCAGGAACAGCTAAAAATAAAATGATAAATGCAGCTGAAATAGCAGCAGAATTAATAATGATGTTTCCTCAGGCACAAACTCCACAGAATACAGAAAAATACGAAGGATTTTTTCATGTAGTAGGCATTAAAGGTGATTGTGATTCAGCAGAAGTTGTAATGATAGTTAGAGATCATGATAAAAAATTATTTGAAAATAAAAAATGGTTATGTGAAAAAAATGCGGAGCTTTTAAACAAAAAGTATGGTGGAAATACAGTTGAATTAAACCTAAAAGATTCTTATTACAACATGAAAGAAATAATAGATAAAAATCCAGAAATAATTGAAATAGCTAAAAAAGCCATGGAAAATGTAGGTGTAACACCAATTATAAAAGCTATAAGAGGCGGAACAGATGGTGCAAGACTATCTTATATGGGATTGCCATGTCCAAATATCTTTACAGGTGGTCACAATTTCCATGGCAGATACGAATACATTCCAATTCCTTCAATGGAAAAGGCTGTGGAAGTTATTATAGAAATTTCTAAATTGGTTGCAAGAAACTAAAAGATAAAATCTTCCTGTTAAATCTAATCAGTTAGGATTAGCAGTAAAGTAATCCAAAATCCTGTGCTTTTTAAACTTTAAGTTGTTAATCTTATAAAAAATGATGGTTGAATTAATTAACATAAAGGGTTATAATTAAATTTGAAAATATTTACAAGGAGGATTTGAAATGGATTTGTCTAATTTTGTCGCATTCTTTGCAAACAGTGGTTTTGCCTATTTTACCTGGCAGCATCTATTGATGATTGCTATTGGATCCGTGTTAATTTACATTGCTATTGTTAAACATGCCGAACCGTTATTATTAATACCTATTGGATTTGGAATTATTCTTGCGAATATTCCACCGGAAGTTACCGGTATTTTAAATCCACCTATGGATGGCCAGGTTGGAGGATTATTATGGTATATACAAAGGGGAATGTTTTTAGGAATATATCCACCATTGATATTTTTAGGAATAGGTGCATTAACAGATTTCTCATACCTTATTGCAGATCCGAGATTAATCTTTTTAGGTGCTGCAGCTCAGGTTGGAATATTTGGAACATTTATAGTTGCAAATATGATGGGATTCGATATTCATAGCGCTGCATCTATAGCTATAATTGGTGGTGCAGATGGACCTACTTCAATCTATCTTGCTTCAAGATTTTCACCTGATTTATTGGCAATAATCGCAATTGCTGCATATTCGTATATAGCTTTAATACCGATATTGCAGCCACCTGTCTCGAAATTATTGACAACCAAAGAAGAAAGATTAATAAGAATGAAAAAAATGAGACATGTTACACAAAAAGAAAAGATTATATTCCCAATTGCTACAACAATAGTTGTTGCGTTACTTGTACCTAAGGCTATATCACTTGTGGGAATGTTAATGCTTGGTAATTTGTTAAAAGAATCTGGAGTTACAAAAAGGCTTGCTGAAGCTGCTTCAAGATATATACTTGATTCAGTTACCATATTATTAATGCTTTCTGTTGGAAGTACAGCAAGGGCAGATGTATTTTTAAAGCCAACAAGTTTAAAAATATTCTTACTTGGTGCTGTTGCATTTATTATTGCAATGATGTCAGGGATATTCTTTGCAAAACTCATGAATTTATTTACAAAAGATAAAATAAATCCTTTAATAGGTGCTGCTGGAGTTTCAGCTGTTCCTGATTCAGCAAGGGTTGCACAAACTGTTGCTCAGTCAGAAGATCCAGGAAACTTTATTCTTATGCATGCAATGGGTCCAAATGTTGCAGGTGTAATTGGTTCAGCTGTAGCAGCAGGTGTATTTTTATCAATACTCTAATCCTTTTATAAAGAGGTGAAAATCCTAAATGGCAAAAAAAAGCTATGAGATTACCATTAACTATTCTTACTGTAAAAACTGTGGTATATGTTATCATGTTTGTCCAACAAAAGCCCTTGGCTCAGCAGAAATGGGAAAACCTATAATAGTTGATGAAAGCAAATGTATAGGTTGTTTAATGTGTGAAAGATTATGTCCTGATATTGCTATTGATATATCAGAGAAAAAGGTGGTTGAGGCCAATGGGTAAAATAGTATTCATGCAGGGAAATGAAGCATGTGCATTAGCAGCAGTAAAAGCAGGTTGTAGATTTTTTGCAGGATATCCTATTACACCTTCTTCAGAAGTAGCAGAGGTTATGGCAAGAGAATTACCAAAAGTTGGAGGAAAATTCATACAAATGGAAGATGAAATTGCCAGTGCTGCAGCCATTATTGGTGCATCATTAGCAGGCGTAAAGTCAATGACAGCTACAAGTGGTCCAGGCTTTAGTTTAATGCAGGAAGCTCTTGGATACGCAACGATGACTGAAACGCCATGTGTAATAGTGGATGTTATGAGGGGAGGACCAAGTACAGGTTTGCCAACAAAGCCATCACAGGGAGATATAATGCAGATAAGATGGGGAAGGCATGGCGATCAGCAGATAATAGCTCTTTATCCTTCAACAGTAGAAGAGGTTTATAAATATACAATTACGGCATTTAATTATGCTGAAAAATATAGAACACCAGTTGTGCTTGTAATGGATGAAACATTAGGACATATGAGAGAGAGTTTTTACTTAAGTGATGAATACGAAAATCCTGAAATAGTGGCAAGAATGAGTGAAGAAGAAATAGAAGAAGAAGATTTATTCCATCCTTTTGGATTCCAGGAAGAAAATTATCCTGTAAATCCTTTAATAGAAATGGGAAAGGCAAGATTTCATGTTTCAGGTTTAGTTCATGATGAAACAGGATTCCCGGTGGGGTCTTCTTCAGTAGCAGATAAAGTAATTAAACATCTTGATTCCAAAATCAGATTATATACAGAAGAAATTGCTATTTATGATGAATATATGACAGAAGACGCTGAAATTATAGTTGTAGCTTATGGTTCAGTTGCTAGAAGTGCAATGAAGGCTGTAAAAATGGCACGTGAAGATAGAATACCTGTAGGGTTATTTAAACCCATTACAATCTGGCCATTCTCAGTATCAAAAATGAAAAATCTTTTGAAGAAATCACAGGCTATAATTGTGGCTGAAATGAATTTAGGGCAACTTGCACTTGAAATATCAAGGGTAAATAAATTTGGAAAACATATAGCACTTGTAAATAGAGTAGATGGTGATTTAATTTCACCAAAAGAAATATTGGATTCAATAACACAGGTATGGAGACATATAATAGAATTTTAATAAATCCCCCTTTTCAAAAGGGGGATTTGTTTTTTGGTATATGTATATTAACAATTAAAAATTGTATTTGAAAAAAAAGAAATTTTATGGTAAAATAAAATGTGATAATGATAATAAAGGGGGCTGAGCTATTCATGGAAGTTTTAAAAGTTGGTCATAATTCATCTCCAAACAAAGTTGCTGGAGCTATCGCAGGAGTTCTCAGCAAAACAGACGAAGTTGAAATCCAGGCTATAGGAGCGGGGGCTGTTAATCAGGCAGTAAAAGCTATTGCTATTGCCAGAAGATTCGTTGAAACAAGAGGAAAAAAGATTTTTGTAGTACCAGGATTTGTTGAAGTTACTGTTGGTGACGAAAAGAGAACAGGTATAAAATTCAGAGTTTTTGCAGAAATAACAGAAGAAGAAACAGACGAAGCTACAGAAGAATAATACGAGGAGAATTGTAAGTGATAGATGATAAAATCATCAATGAAATAGTGACCGCGTGTATAAATGACGCGCGGCTTTTTTCTATAGTTGAAGAAATTTCTAAATTAAATATAAATGAAAGATTAAAAATACGAAGAAAGGCTTCCATGGTATTGAAAAAAGAAAAAACTGTTGATAAGGAAGCTCTAACCTTTTATTTTGTAATTACAGAAAATGGTGTAGCAGAGGAAATATTGAGGAGGATAAATAATGAACGAAAAGAAAATGCCTAAATATGTTGGAGGTCAGGCAGTTATTGAAGGCGTAATGATGAAGGGAATACATACTGTAGTTGCTGTAAAAAGGCCAGATGGAAAGGTTCAGATAAAAAAATTAAATGAATTTTCTTTCGGTTTTCTTGAAAAGATACCCTTTATACGGGGTTTTTTTGTATTATTAAAAGCGATGATAATAGGAATGGGAGCTTTAACTTATTCGGCTAATGTATCAGATGAAGAGGAAATAACAAAAAAAGATATGATTATATCAATATTATTAGCTATACTTTTTTCTGTTGGGGGATTTGGATTGGCACCGATGTATTTGACAAAATTATTCAATATAAACAATGAATTCTGGTTTTCATTTGCTGAAGGTGTAATAAGGGCAATATTTGTTATACTTTATATATGGGTAATTTCATTATTTAAGGATGTTAAAAGAGTTTTTGAATATCATGGTGCAGAACATAAAGCAGTTTATACTTACGAAAACAAAGAACAATTAATTGTTGAGAACGCAAAAAAATATACAACATTACATCCCAGATGTGGAACGAGTTTTCTTATAATAACTGTTTTTGCCTCGATAATAGTTTTTTCCATTACAGGAGCTATGGGTTATACAACATTGTTAGAAAAAACAATAACAAGAATAGTTTTATTGCCGTTGGTAGCTGGAGTTGCATATGAATTTCAAAGATTTACAGCAAAAATAATAGATACATCTCTTGGTAAGATTTTAGCTTCTCCAGGATTAATGCTTCAAAAAATAACTACATCAGAACCTGATGAAGAACAATTAAAGGTAGCATTAATATCCCTTGAATATGCTTTAAAGGAAGACTTTGATGGAGAAGAAGTTGTTGAAATTTAAATAAAATATCAATTGACATTTAACATAACTTATAATATAATATAAATACCCTGACTCAGATAATGGCATAGACCTTATCTTGGTCAGAGGAATATATAAACGGAGGGAAAGAAGATGTCAAGAGGATTAGATCCAGAAGTAAAAAAGAACGTTATTGAAGAATTCAAAATTAACGACAAAGACACAGGTTCAGTAGAAGTTCAGGTTGCTTTATTAACAGCAAGAATCAGACACTTAACAGAACACTTAAAAACACATCCAAAGGATTTCCACTCAAGAAGAGGTCTTATGAAAATGGTTGGTAAAAGAAGAAAAATGTTAAAATACCTCAAGAAAGAAAGACCAGAAGTTTATAAAGAATTAATTTCAAAATTAGGAATCAGAGGATAATATCAAACTCCCGCTCAATAGCGGGAGTTTTTTAAATGATATTCCATAAATTTTCAGCAACATCTTTTGCTTCGCTATAAATTTTTTCAACTTCAAAATTTACTTTCCTATTTTCCATTAAAAATTCACCGTCAATAATTGTATCAACAACATCGAGATTATCCCAGATACCAAAAAACACATGCCCAAAAATGTTATTTTCATTTAAAGGTGTAAATGGTGCATATTCAAAAGAAATCATATCGGCTTTGTATCCTTTTTCTATTCTACCAACCTTTATATTCAACATTTTTCCAAACAGGTTATATACATTATCAATATTATTCTTTAAATCATCAAAATTGAAGAATGTTGGATCTTCATATCTATATTTCTGGGTGAAATAAAGGTTTAAATATTCTCTTGTTATATTAAATCCTAAGCCGTCATTGCCTATTATTGTTTTTATATTTTTATCTTTGAGTAATTTATAATTTGGCATTCCTATGGCATTATTCATATTTGAAGTAGGATTAAGTGCAACATATACATTGTAATTTGAAATTATATCAGCTTCATTTTCATCAATATGGACACAATGGGATAATATGGAATTATCAGTTAACAAATTGAATTCTTCTAATCTTTCAACAACACGTTTTCCATATTTTTTTATTGAATCTTCCTCATCCTCTAAACTTTCAGCTACATGAATGTGTATGGGAGCACCATTTAAATTTTCTGATACCTTTTTTAATGTTTCGTTGGATAAAGAGAGTGAAGCGTGTAAACCAAACATTCCGGCAAATTTTTCAGAATTATTCTTTAAAAATTCTGTATTTTCTTCAATACATTCGTCAATATTAAATCTATCACTGGTTTCAAAACAAAAAACACCTCTTACACCAATTTCTTCTGTAACGCTTTCCTTTAATTTGTTCAATGTTCCTTTTATTGCTTGCCCGCTTGCATGATGGTCTATAATTCCTGTAATTCCATTTTTTATAAATTCTATACCGCTCACAAGACCACTATAATATGTAGTTTCAAGATCAATTTTTGAATCCATTCGCCACCATAACTGTTTTAAGATATCAGAAAAACTTTTTGGATTAAATTCAACAGCCATTCCCCTTGCAAAAGTGGAATAAATATGTGTATGTCCGTTGACAAATCCTGGCATAACGAGTTTTCCTTTAAAATCAATAATTTCTTCATTTCCTTTTTTTTTGAAATTATCCATTGAACCTGTTTCAATTATTTCTTTATCAAATCTAATATATTGATTTTCTCTATATGTTTCATAATCAAAGATATTACAATTAACAATAACCTTTACCATCTTATCTCTTCCCTTCTCAGGAATCTTCCCTTTTTCCTTGAACCGATAAATTTTCCATTGTTAATTATTATTTTACCATTTGATATTGTTGTTATAACTTTGCCTTTAACAGGGAGACCTTTATAAACTGTGTAATCTGCTGCAGAATGATGTTTTTCTATTATCCAGTCAACTTCTGGATCGAAGATTACAATATCTGCATCAGCGCCCGGTAAAAGGTTACCTTTACATGGATATAATCCATAATACTTAGCAACATTAGAGGTGAATTTATCAATAACTTTTTCTCCAAAAAGTGTAAACATTAATGAGAATGAAAATTCCACTCCACCTATTCCCATAGGCATAATATTTGTATATCGTTTATTTTTATCCTTTGAATTAAATGGGCAATGATCCGTTCCTATTGTTTGCAAATAATCAAAATTTTCGACGAGCAAATCCTTTTCCTTTTCGCTTCTCAAAGGTGGTGTCATTGAGAATAAATATCCGTGTTTTTTTCCATATAAACTGTCATCAAAATAAAAATAATGCGGACAGCTTTCAAGAACCATATTTTTTCCTATGATATCAGAAAATTTTTTCTTTAAGACATCAAGGGAATATCCACTTGATAAATGGACTATATACAGTTGTCCTTCATAATATTCTGCCATTTCAGCTAATTTTACAACTTCTGTAGTTTCAGAAAGAGTAGATCTAACGCTAGAATGCTCCTTCATTTTTATTTTTTCCTTCTTTTCTATTAGCTCATCATTTTCAGCATGTACTGTAACGACAATTCCTTCTTCAGAAGATAATGAAAGCAATTCCGATATATATTTATCCTTTGTCATTCGCGGTCCATATGTGGTAAATAATTTAATACTTGCTACACCTAATTCTTTGCATTTTTTGATTAATTTATGGGGTTCTATAGTTGGGTTTGCTATAGTGGCATGAAATGCAAAGTCGGTATGACTTTTTTGGGCTAAATTCATACGAGTTTCAAAAGCTTTTTTCAGTTCTTCCATTGTAGTTATTGGATCGAGAAAATCGATATATGAAGTAATTCCGCCATATGCTGCAGAAATTGAGCCTGTTTTAAAATTATCGACAGAAGTATATTTTCCAACGGTTAGTTCAAAATGAACATGTGGATCTATAAAACCGGGAAGTATAAACTTCCCGGAAGCATTGATTTCTTTCTTTGATTCTAAATATGATGTAGTAATATCAAATATCTTTCCATTTTTAACATAAAGGTTTCCTTCTATAAACTCACCATTTATGTATATTTCGCCATTTAATATCCCAAGATCAAACATGGCAATCACATCCCGATTATTATCTTCCACCCATTAATAATGTCATTACAGCCTTTGCTGTATGCAATCTATTTTCTGCTTCATCAAATATTATTGAATGTGGTCCGTCAATAACAGAATCTACAACTTCTTTTCCTCTATCTGCAGGTAATGCATGCATATAAACTGAATCCGGTCTTGTTAATTTCATTTTTTCTTCATCGCAGATCCAATCTTTATGTTTTGCGGTTTCAGCTTTAATTTCTTCTGGATCATCTGACACAAAGAATCCTCCCCAGTTCTTTGGTATAACAACATGTGCATCAACAAATGCATCTTCCATTTTATGTGAAATATTCAATTTTCCACCATATTTTTCTGCATTTTCCTGTGCCTGTTTTACAATATCAGGCATTAAATCGAATTTTTCTGGATAAGCAAGAGTTACGTCCATACCCAATCTGGTGAACAGTAATATTTGTGATTGAGGAACTGATAAAGGTTTTAAATGACTTTCAGCATATGCCCAGCTGATACCAACCTTTAAGCCTCTTAAATTCTTTCCAAATCTTTCCTGCATTGTCATTACATCGGCCAATACCTGGAACGGATGATAAACATCATCCTGTAAATTCATAACAGGTACCTGTGAAACAGAAGCCATTCCTCTTAAATATTTATTACCTTTTCCGAATTCACATGCTCTAACTGCAATTCCGTGTCCCATTCTTGCTAAAACTCTTGCAGTATCTTCAGGTGTTTCTCCATGAGATAATTGCATTGTACTTGGGTTTAAGAAATTAGCATGACCTCCTAATTGTGCAATACCAGCTTCCATAGAGTTTCTTGTTCTTGTAGATTGATCAAAGAATATTAAGAATAAAGTTTTATATAATAAATATGGTGTTGGTATGTTGGATGCCATTTTGATTTTTAAATCCCTTGCAAGATCTAACATCATTTCTATTTCTTCATTTGTAAAATCCTGTGTTGTAATGAAATGTCTACTTTTTTCTGTCTTAAAAAATGCTGACATAAATATCTCCCCCTTAGTTTTAATTTTTTAATTTGAAAACGTTCTCTTTTTTACTGAAAAAAATTTACTTTTTAAGTTTCTCTACCAATGTTTTTGGGAAATTAGCGTAAAATGCTGCAGCTTTAACAAGATGTTCAATCTTTACCTTTTCGTTTGGAGCATGAGCATATTTTTCATCACCAGGTCCAAATCCAACTGTAGGTATTCCATAAACACCAGCTGTTGCAATTCCATTAGTACTAAATGTCCATTTATCAATAAATGGTTCATCATTAAATGTTTTTTCAAACGTTTCTTTTGCAGCTTGAACTACAGTAGAGTCCTCTTCAACAACCCATGTTGGAAAATATTTTTCAACTGGATATTCTACTCCTGTATAAGCAGGTTTTGAATAGGTTAATTCTACAATTTCAGCATCTATACCGGTCTTTTTAAATATTTCCCTTATCTCTTCAAATGCGCTTTCCTTTGTTTCTCCAGCTGTTAATCTTCTATCAATGTGAATAACACATTCATCAGGTACAGCGTTATGTGAAGGTGATTTAAAGAATATTTGAGAAACAACTATTGTGCCTTTACCTAAAAACGGATCATAATGCAAGTTTTCATTTAATTTTTCTATTTCATTTATAATCTTTGCCATTTTATATATAGCATTATCGCCTCTTTCTGGAGCGCTTGCATGTGCTGAAAGCCCCACTGTTTTTACTCTAAATTCTATTCTTCCTCTATGGCCTCTATAGACATTTAAACTTGTAGGTTCTGTAATAACTACAAAATCAGGTTTTAACTTGTCTTCTTCTACAATATATCTCCAACATAATCCGTCACAGTCTTCTTCCATAACTGTACCAGTTACATATACTGTAAAATCATCAAGTAAATTTAAATCCTTAAGTATTTTCATACCATATACCATAGAACACATACCGGCTTTTTGATCAGAAGCACCACGACCATAAACCCATTCTTCATCCCAATCACCACTAAATGGATCCTTATCCCACAAATCAGGATTTCCTACTTCAACTGTATCAATGTGTGCGTCCATAGCTATAACAGTTTTTCCACTGCCAATCCTTCCGAGAATATTTCCCAGACCATCGATTTTTACTTCGTCAAATCCAACCTTTTCCATCTCTTCTTTAATTACCTGAATTACTTCTTTTTCATCACCAGAATAACTTCTTGCTTTTATGAGTTTGCTCATAAATTTAACTATGTCTTCTCGGTATTTTTCTGCCAATTCTAAAGTTGTCAATCCTATCCCTCCCATATGAAAATTCTTTATATAACATTATATAACTTTAATATTAAAATTTAAAATCCATAAAAACTAAATTAACATTACTTTAGCAATTGGAATTTTTAAATATTTTTAATTATCTCAATTATTCAAAGATTTTTGAGGGAGTATAATTTATAATTGTAATTATGATATAATTAATCTACTATTAGTTATAATCAATAGAAAGGAGATGGATATGGAGAATTTAGCTGTTGCTGTTCAACCAACAATAGGATATTTTGGTGCCTTTTTAGGTGGGATAATCTCATTTTTTAGTCCCTGTATATTGCCGTTAGTTCCATTGTTTTTTGGAATTCTAATGCCAGATTTGAAGGATTTTAAACTTACCTTGAAACGTGGATTAGCTTTTTTTCTTGGTTTATCGATATTCTTCTCGATGCTGGGTGTTTTAGCAGGAAGTTTGGGAACTTTTATCTCAAAATATCAAGACGTCTTTAATCTGGTTGCAGGAATATTTATTATAATAATGGGTATTTATTATCTCCTTGATAAAGAGATCTTCAAAGGATTTAAGCTGGATTTATCAAAATATAAGGGAACAACTTTTTTAGGTGCTTTTATAATGGGAATTTTAATTTCATTTATATGGATTCCATGTTCAGGACCTGTTCTCGCAGCAGTATTGACCTTTGCATCTACAACAACAAACATATTTAAAGGTGGATTTATGCTTTTCTTATATTCATTGGGGATTTCTATTCCATTTTTATTTTTCAGCAGTGTAGTAAGTAAATTATTATCCAGAATTACATTTGGGACACCAAAATGGCAAAAGATTTTAAAGGTTTCAGGGAGTTTATTATTGGTTTTAATGGGGATTCTGGTAATACTTGGAAAGTTCAATAATTTACAGGGAGTGTGAGGATAATGAAAAAAATAAGTCTTTTTATTTTATTAATAATATCAGGTGTAATTATGTATGGTTCAATCCTTCCAGATAAATTTATTGTTCATGATTTTAATGTGGCATTGAAAATTGGTGAAATAACAGGGAAAAAGGTTATAATTATGTTTTCTTCAGGAAGTTGTTATTACTGTAATAAGTTTAAAAAAGAAACTTTATATGATGAAGAGGTACAAAAGTGGTTAAGAACTGAATATATCTTTGCAGAGATATATGCTGATAAGAAAAAGATTGCCAATTATAAAGGGAAAACATTAAATTACAGGGATTTATTTGGAGCGTTTGGAGTAAGAGGGACACCAACATTTTTCTTCTTTGATAGCAAAGGAGAAGCAAAGGCTCAATTGCCAGGATATGTAGATCCTACAACTTTTATTTCTATCTTAAAATACTTTAAATACTCTTCAAATCACAATATAGATTATAGTACATTTGTAAAAAAGAATATAAAAGTTTCAATAGAAAAAAGAGTTTTGAACTTAACAGATGAAGAGATAAAATATTTGCTTGAAAATGATCCAAATACAGTGGAATATCAAAAAGGTGATTCTCTAGATAATTTTGTAAATGTTATTGTTAAAGAAAAATCAAAGGAAATAGAAAGTAAATTTTATGTAGTAATTTATAGTAAGTAGAATCAAAACGCTTCAGCAATAGCTAATATGCTGGAGCGTTTTATATTATAAATATGATATAATTTTGATATGGAGGTGGAAGTGATGAAAAAATTACCGGTAGGAATATCAGATTATAAGGAGTTAATAGAAGAAAATTATATATATGTAGATAAAACAAAGTATCTATATGATTTAATAAATAGTGGAAAGTTTTATTTTATGTCAAGACCTCGAAGATTCGGAAAGAGTTTAACTATATCGGCATTCTATTATTTATTTAAAGGGGAAAGAGAATTATTTAAAGATACATATATATACGACAAATTGGAGTTTAAAGAATATCCAATAATAAGATTAAATCTATTAAAAGCAAAATCAGAAAGTATAGAGAAACTTAAAGAAAGCCTCACAAAAATGATAGTTCAGGAAGGAAAAAGAAATGGAGTAAAGATAGAAGAAACAGATTATAGTTTCGCATTTGATGAATTAATAATGAAGCTATCAGAAAAAGGAAAGGTAGTAATACTGGTAGACGAATATGAAAAACCAATATTGGATAATATAACAAACAAAAAAATGGCAGAAAAATGCAGAGAAGTATTAAGAAATTTCTATTTAAATATAAAAGCAAATGACGAGCATATAAAATTTGTATTCATAACCGGAATAACAAAATTCACAAAAACAGGAGTATTCTCAGCATTAAATAATTTAAGCGATATATCTTTAAACAGGAAATATGCACAGATGTTTGGATATACGCAGGAAGAATTGGAATATTATTTCAAAGATTACATAAAAGAATTATCAGAAGAAATGGGAATAACAGAAAAAGAATTGCTTGAAGAAATGAAGAGATATTATAATGGATTTTCATTTGACGGAGAACATACAGTATATAATCCATATTCAATATTGAGATTTTTTTCAGAAAAAGAATTCCAAAACTTCTGGTTTGAAAGCGGATCACCAAGTTTTCTGTATGAATACATAAAAGGCAAAAAGATAGAATATGAGGATTTAGTAAAAACACCAGTAAGTGCAGAAGATTTCTCAACACGAGAAATAGAAGATGCAAAAGCAAATATCTTCTTTACGCAGGCAGGGTATTTAACCTTTAAAGGAATAAAAAAATATGGATTAAAGAAAAAATATATACTGGACTATCCAAATTTTGAAGTGAAAGAAAGTCTTCTTAAAATACTTGAAGAGATAAATAAAGATAATAAAAAAGCAAATGAGTGAAAACTTGAAAATTCCTGAAAAAATTCGAAGTGGAGCCGGACAAAATCACACGGATGTGATTTTGAGTGAAGACGAACATGGATGTGAGTCTGCAACGGCCGGCGGGAACAAGAATTTTTGAGGATTAGAATTTTCTACTTGTTTGAACGAATTTGCTTTTTTATTATCTGAAATGTATTGATATTTACAATAATAGCCTCAGCAGGAATAGATGTAAAAGCAGAAGAATTGACAAACTTAGGAAGAAGTGATTTAGTAATAGATTTTGACGACAGGATATATTTATTTGAGATAAAACTGGATCAAAGTAGCGACGAAGCATTAAAACAGATAAAAGAAATGAAGTATTATGAAAAATACAGCGGAAAAGAAGTATATCTCATAGGAATAAATATAAATTCAGAAAAAAGGAATATTGAGGAATATATAATTGAGAAGTTGTAAATTAAAAAAGGTGATAAGGTGAGAAATATATATAAAATAATAGATAAATTAAATGAAAAGATATTAGAAGCTAATGATTTTGAATATAGAACGGGAAAAGACTTTTATGAAAATAATTTAGTAGAAGAGTTTTCTGTTTTTAAAAGCAATAATAAAACAAATTTTACCGCCATTATCAATGATGGCGGAAAATTTTTTAGACCTATAATTAGTATTGATGAGGAAACAGAAGAAATATATTTTTCCTGTTCATGCAATTATGGAAAAAGCACATCATGTATGCATCTTGTATCATTAAGCTTAAAAGTAATAGATTATTTAAATAATGAAAGTAAAACACAGAGTAATATTCATGTGGAAAGCGATATTGCGGAATTTCTTGGAATTTATGATTATGGAGAAACCTATTATCTTGTATATCCTGATGAACAATATACAAAAATAAAATTAGCAGAAAAAATTGACGGTAAAATAAAATTGAGAAAAGATATTGAAACATATAATGATATATTGAAATTTCTAAAAACAGCTGTACCGGAAGATGAATATGAGATAAAAAAACTAATAGTGCCTGTAAAAATAGATAATTACTATGGAAAACACGATTATGAATTAAGATTAATGAGTTTTAGAGAATTAAAAAAAATAAGAAGCAGTAAAATACTTCTTCCAAATAAAAAAGAATTAAAATGGGGAGAAGATATAAAAATAAAGATAATTTTAGAAGGTGATTTAGAAAGTAAAAAAGGTAAAATGAAATTATTTCCCATACCAGAAAAGGAAAGAATTGTGAAAACATATAGCGATATGGCATATTTTAATAAACAAAGTATATCAATAATTGATATAAAGACTCAATTAAATATCCCCTTTTATTTAAAGAATATAGAAAGTGAATTTTCATTTGAAAATAAAAGTGATCTTGAAAATTATATAAAAGATGTTCTTTTACCTTATGAAAGATTTGGATTTGAAATAGATATAGACGAGAGATTTGGGATAAAAAAAGAGATATTTATTCCAAAATTAAATTTATATATTAATTTTCTTCAAGATAGATTTACATTTAGAGGAAGGTTTTTGTATGGAAAGGAAATTAATTTTTATGATGAATATAAATATAGAAATTATGATTTAGAAAGAAAGTTATTAAAAAATCTTGAAGAGGTTAATGTTTTTCTCGATGAAAAAGGGCAATATTCAATGGAGATAAATGATTTCTTTGAATTCCTTGAAAATGGCATGAAAAAGCTGGATAAAAATATTATTATAAAAATGAACAAGAACATAAAGTTCCATGAAGTTGAAAATATAAAGATGCAATTAAATATGAAAAATAGTTGGTTTGATGTGGAAGGTAGTCTTGAATTAAAAGGAAATAAACGTATAGATATAAGTTATTTGAGAAACAGAAAGAATAACTTTATAGTCCTTAAAGATGAAACCTTTATTAAAATTCCAGAATATATACTGGAAAAGCTTGATGATTTAAAGGTAAAAAAGGAAAAAATCACAGTTGAAAGTTATAACATATATTCATTATTAAATTCTGAAAATATAGAAATAGATACTCTCGATGAAAAAACAAAGAAATATATAGAAAAAGTAAAGAGTTTTGAAAAAATAAAAGAGTATGAAATTCCTGAATTGAAAATTCCCATGAGAAAATATCAAATTGAAGGTTATAGATTTTTAAGATATCTTCAGGAATATAATTTCAATGGTATTCTTGCTGACGATATGGGGCTTGGTAAAACGCTTCAAACTATAGCTTTAATTCTATCATTAAAAAGAAAAGACAGAAAATTCCTTATAATTGCTCCGCGTTCAGTTATATACAATTGGGCAAATGAAATAGATAAATTTACATCGAATATAAAATATTACATTTATCATAATTCTCAAAAGGATATACCTGAGGATACAGATGTAATTATAACCACTTATAATACATTGAGAAATTCCATAAAAGAATTAAAGAAAACAAAATATTTTTATATTATCCTTGATGAAGCACAATTTATCAAAAATGACGAAACTAAATTATATAAGGCAATAAGAAAACTCAAATCAAATCATAAACTCGCACTTACAGGAACGCCGCTTGAAAATTCATTGACGGATTTATATAACATATTTGAGTTTTTAATGCCGGGATTTTTTGGAAATAAAAAGGATTTTTTGAGAAAATACAACTATGCAAATAAAGAAAGTATTGAAAGATTAAAAAAGAAAATCCATCCATTTATTCTAAGAAGAACAAAAGAAAATGTACTCAAAGAATTACCGCCAAAAACAGAAGAGTATATTTTCAATGAAATGACACAACATCAAAAAAAGATTTATCATCAAATAGCAGAAGAATACAGGCAAAAAATTGCAATGTCACAGGGGACCATAAACTTTAGCGTCCTTGAAGGACTTCTAAGACTAAGACAAATTGTAAATCATCCTAAATTGCTTGGTGTAAATATAGAATCCTCAAAATTTAATATGTTTAAAAATTTTATAAAAGAAGTATTGGAAGAAAATCATAAAATAGTGATATTTTCACAATTTGTGAAAATGATTGAAATAATGGAAGAATGGCTGGAAAAGGAAAAAATTCAGTATCTTAAAATAATTGGAAAAACCAAAAAACGTGTGGAAATAGTGGAAAAATTTAATAATACAAATAATATAAAAATACTTCTTGTAAGTCTAAAAGCCGGTGGAACAGGATTAAATATTACCGGTGCAGATTATGTTATTCATTACGATCCGTGGTGGAATCCGGCGGTTGAAAACCAGGCCACCGATAGAGTCTATAGAATTGGTCAGAATAAACCTGTATTTGTATACAAGTTTATAACAAGAGAATCAATAGAAGAAAAAATAATGAAATTAAAGGAAGCAAAGGAAGATTTATACAATCTTGCAATATCCACAGAAAAAGGTGTTCTAAAGAATTTGAGTCGGGAAGATATTTATCAGTTATTCGAATAATTTATCAAACATAAAAGGGTAACCACCGGATGATGTTTCAAAGGAGTAATAACTTCTTAATCATTAGGTAATTGACAGAAGGTTGATTATCTGTTATAATAAACTCCGGAAAGTTGAGATGCCGACGTAGCTCAACTGGCAGAGCGGCTGACTTGTAATCAGCAGGTTGGGGGTTCGAGTCCCTTCGTCGGCTCCAAATTTTTTTTCTTTTTTTTATCGGTGGTGAGGTGCCCGAGCGGCCAAAGGGGGCGGACTGTAAATCCGCTGGCGGATTGCCTTCGAAGGTTCGAATCCTTCCCTCACCACCATTTTATCAATTATAATGGCATGTGAGGTGAAATAAAATGGCAGCTAAAAGTCCTGTTTTAACTGTATCATTAAAATGTACAGAATGTAATAGAAGAAATTACTACAAAACAAGAAAAAGAACATTTAAAAAGAAATTGGAATTCAGAAAATACTGTCCACACTGTAACAAGCACACATTACATGTTGAATCAAAGATATAAACTAAAAGAAATTTCGAAGAAAATTAACCCCCTTAACAGGGGGTCATGATTAAATTCTGGGGGTGTTTTGATGTCAAAGTTCTGGATATTCCTTAGCTCAGTATGGCAGGAAGCAAAAAAAGTAAAATGGCCAAATAAAAAAGAAGCATTAACATCAACATTAATAGTTGTTGCGATATTGATATTTGTATCAGTTTATTTGTTCTTAATTGATTATGGGTTCTTAAACTTATTTACTAAATTCATATATCCCTTAATTGGTATAAAGACAGGAATGGGAACCGGATCAACTCAATGATAAAAAAGCAGGTGGATAATAATGCGTAAAAAATGGTATATTTTGCAAACTTTTTCAGGAATGGAGAATAAAGTAAAAGAATTAATTGAAGAAAAAGCCAGATTGTTTGAAAAGGAAAAGTTCTTTGGTAAAATTCTTATTCCTGAAGAAAGTGAAATAGACTTAACAAATAAAAAAGTTGATAGAATTGTTGTTGAAAAAGATGCGATAATTTATGTAAAAAATGGCGATAATGTCAAAAAAGGTGATATTATTGCTGAAGAGCCGGAAGTAATAGTAAAAAGATCAGGAGTTATTTCTGAAATAAAAAATTTTAGAAGAATAATTATTGAAACAAAAGATAGAAAGTATTTAAAAGATTATACAATACCAGAAAGTGCAAAAATAATGGGAGGATTAAAAATTAATACTCCTGTAGAGATAGGAATGCCTCTTGCAGCAGAGGGAGGATATGAATCAGCTTTTGATGGTACTGTTGTAGCTGTTGAAAAATTAAAAAGAATAGTTGTAAGTACTGATGATCATGGTGAAGATTTATACTATATATATAAAGATAATTTTGATTCAGCTGCTTTTAGAAAAGGGACATATGTAGAAAAAGGTCAAATGTTATCAAATAAAAAAGAATTTAAAGCAAAATCTTCTGGTAAGGTTGAAATTAGAGATTTTGGATCATGGAAACAGATAATTATATTAAAAACAAGAATATCCAGGTTATTTCCGGGTTATATGTTTATTGAAATGATTTTAAACAAAGAAACACAGGAAATGGTAAAAAATATTCCATATGTAATAAACTTTATAAATATAGGCGGAACGCCTGTGCAATTGAAAAATAAAGAAGTAAAAGCTTTATTAAGATTAACAGGTGAAGAATCATATGAAGTAAAAGAAAGTAAAATAAGAGTTGATTATGAAGTTGGAGAACATGTAAGAATAATAAATGGTCCATTTGAATTCTTTACAGGTAAAATTACAGAAATTGATTTACATAAACAAACTGTTAAAGTAACAATTAATATGTTTGGTAGAGAAACAGATGTAGAATTAGGTTTAACTGAAATAGAAAAAATTAGCTAATAAGTGGGAGGGTTATCCCGCTAATACCACGAAGGAGGGAACATTATGGCAAAAAAAGTTGCAAGGGTAGTTAAATTGCAATTACCTGCAGGTAAAGCCACACCTGCGCCACCAGTTGGTCCTGCATTAGGTCAGCATGGTGTAAACTTGATGGAATTCTGTAAAAAATTCAACGCAGCAACAGCTGATAAAGCTGGAATGATTATTCCTGTTGAAATTACAGTATTTGAAGACAGATCATTTACATTTACATTGAAAACCCCCCCAGCTTCCTTCTTGATCTTACAGGCAGCTGGACTTAAAAAAGGTGCAAACAACCCAGGAAGAGAAATTGTTGGAAAGATCACAACAACACAGGTAAAAGAAATCGCAGAAATCAAGATGCCCGACTTAAACGCAAGAACAATTGAAGCTGCAATGGAAATAATAAAAGGTACAGCAAGAAACATGGGCATCGAAGTAGTAGAAGGTTAAGGGGGTGTATGTGAATGTCAAGACATGGTAAAAGATACTTAGAAGCAAGAAAATTAATTGATAGAGAAAAATTCTATTCACTTGATGAAGCATTAGAATTATTACCAAAAATTGCAACTGCAAAATTCGATGAAAGTGTTGAATTACATATAATTCTTGGAATTGATCCAAGAAAAAGTGATCAGCAGGTAAGAGGTAACATCTCATTACCACATGGAACAGGTAAAAATGTAAGAGTTCTTGTTTTCGCTAAAGGTGAAAAAGTTAAGGAAGCATTAGATGCTGGTGCTGATTATGCAGGATCAGACGAATTAATTCAGAAAATCAACGAAGGTTGGACAGACTTTGATGTTGCAATTGCAACACCTGATATGATGAGAGAAATTGGAAGATTAGGTAAAGTATTAGGTCCAAGAGGATTAATGCCATCACCAAAAGGTGGAACAGTAACAAATGATGTTGCTGATGCAGTAAAAGAATTTAAAGCTGGTAAAATTGAAGTTAGAAACGATAAAACAGGTAACTTACATGTTGCTGTAGGTAAAAAATCATTTGAACCAGCAAAATTAAAAGAAAATATCGTTGAAGCATTACAACAAATAGAAAAAATGAGACCATCAGCAGCTAAAGGTAAATTTATCAGAAAAGTTTCTTTAGCACCTACAATGGGTCCTGGAATGAAAATAAACGTTTCAGAGTTTTTAACTGAAAAGTAATAATTATTGGTTATAATACCTCAGGAAATAAATAGTACTGAAGACAGCAGGTAATATTATAATGTGGTGAAAACCCGCCTGCCGAGGTACGCTGAAGATAAAACAATAAATGTTTTAGTCCTTCTGCGGTCCTCGTCAGGACCGCAGATTTTTTTGGAGGAGGTGCGATTCGGTGTTAACAAGAGCTCAAAAAGCAGAAATGCTCAAAGAATTAGAAAGTGCATTTAAAGATTCTTCAATAGTTGTTTTCGTAGATTTTAAAGGTATGTCTGTTGCTGAATCAAATGATTTCAGAACAGATTTGTTCAAAAAATTCGAAGACAAGGTTGTATTCAGGGTTTATAGAAATGCATTGATAAAAACAGCTATTAAAAATGCAGGTTTAAACCTTGAAGACTATGAAGAATTCTTAAATGGTAACACAGCTTTACTTTACACAAAGGAAGCTGATCCAATTGAAACATTAAAAGTATTGGTAGAATTCAAGAAAAAATTAAAGAAGGATACACCAGCTATTAAAGCAGGTATTCTTGAAGGAAAACTCTTCACACCAGAAGAAGCAGAAGAATTGGCAAAACTTCCATCAAAGGAACAGTTGCTTGCTATGCTTGTTGGTGGCTTAAATGCTCCTATTTCAGGTTTGGTTGGTGCATTAAGCGGTATCTTGAGAAAGTTCGTATATGCTTTAAACGCTATTAAAGAAGAAAAAGAAAAACAATAATTTAAATATTTTCAGGAGGTGTTTTGGAATGACAAGAGAAGAATTAATTCAAGCAATTAAAGAAATGACAGTAGCAGAATTAGCAGAATTGGTAAAGGCATTAGAAGATGAATTTGGAGTATCAGCAGCAGCACCAGTTGCAGTTGCAGCAGCACCAGTAGCAGGTGGAGCAGCTCCAGCAGCAGAAGAAAAAGATTCATTTGATGTTGTATTAAAGAGCTTCGGTGCAAAGAAAATAAACGTAATTAAAGTAGTTAGAGAAATTACAGGATTAGGTCTTAAAGAAGCAAAAGACTTAGTAGAAAAAGCAGGAACACCAGACGCAGTAGTTAAAGAAGGAGCTTCAAAAGACGAAGCAGAAGAATTAAAGAAAAAATTAGAAGAAGCTGGCGCAGAAGTAGAATTGAAGTAATTTCTTAAAGAAAAATAAACTTTTATATGATATAATTGTTCCGCATCAGACTAACGTCTGATGCGGTATTGTTTTGCTAATAAAATTTCAGGAAGACGAGGTGATTCTTTGTGAACACCCGGGTGTTAAAAGTGGGTAAAAGAGAAAGGCATTTTTTTGGTAAGGTAAAGGAAGATTTAAACCTTTATCATGATTTGTTGGAGATTCAGCTTAACTCCTATGAATGGTTTATTAAACATGGAGTTAAAGAGGTGCTTGATAAATATGCACCAATTACCGTTGAATTAAAAGGGAAGAGAAAAGCAAAAATCTCGCTTGAATTTACAGATGTATGGATTGAAGATCCGCTTTTTGAGGAAATGGAATGTAAGGAAAAAGGACTTTCTTACGTAGTTCCTCTAAAAGCAAAAATAAGAATAACAGATCACAGTACTGGGGAAATCATTGAACCCAGTGATTCGTTATTTTTTGGGAATATTCCAAAGATTACAGATAGAAGCACCTTTATTATCAATGGTGCGGAGAGGGTAGTAGTTAACCAGCTTGTTAGATCGCCTGGTGTATACTTTGTTAGTGAAGAACAAAAAAGCGTGAAACAAACAAGACCACATTTTGTAGCTCATTTCCTTCCTGTAAAAGGGGCATGGCTTGAAATAATATACAATCCAAATCCAGGTAAAGATTTCTTACAAATTAGAATCGATAGAAAAAGAAAATTCAATTACTTCCTATTCTTAAGGGCTTTGGGTTACGACTCAGATTTAGCTTTGTTAGATCTCTATCCAGAAACAATTAGTTTAAATTATGATCTAACAGAATATATTGAAAGAGGCGTAACAATCCTTTCAGACATAAAAGTTCCAGAAGGCTCAGAATTATACAAAGAAACAAAAACATTTAGAGGAGTAAAATTAACAGAAAAAATAGTTGAAATGCTCTTAGATTTAAATGTAACAGAAATAAAAGTTGCACATATTGTAGCGCAAAATACACTTGAAATGTTTAAAAAATCATATGAATCAGATGGAAATCTATTAACTCCTGAAGAAGCTTATAAAGAATTATTCAAAAAACTCAGACCTGGTGAAATTCCAAGAGTTAATATAGCTACAGATTACATAAATAATCTCTACTTTAATCCTAATACATTCGATTTCTCATTAATTGGTAGAAAGAAAATCGTCAACAGAATGGGCGATGTATACAGGAAATATTTAATAGAAGTAGAGGGAAAAGATATAGATAAAAGTGAAGATGTAGAATATCCTCATAAAGATGAAAAAACATTAACAAAACTCGACTTAATTCTTGCATCAAGACATTTACTTGAAATGAAAAATAACCCGGAACTCCTTGATACAAGAGATCATCTTGGTAATAAACGTGTAAGATCAGTTGGGGAATTAATGCAAATTGAATTTGAAAGATCATTCTCAAAAATGCTTCCTGTGTTGAATGAAAAATTAAGTATAGTTCAAAATATACAAAAATTAAATCCAAATACTCTCGTTAATTCAAGAGCTATTATGACAACAATAAATCAATTCTTTGCAACAAGTCAGTTATCGCAGTTTATGGACCAGGTAAATCCCCTTTCTGAATTAACACATAAAAGAAGATTATCAGCAATAGGTCCGGGCGGTTTAAAGAGAGAACATGCAAAGTTTGAAGTTAGGGACGTTCACCATTCACATTATGGAAGAATGTGTCCTATTGAAACACCAGAAGGTGCCAATATCGGTTTAATTACTTCATTGGCAATTCTTTCAAGGGTTGATGAATTTGGATTCCTTGAAACACCATATTATAAAGTAAAAGATGGTAAGGTTTTATATGATAAAGGAGTATATTGGTTAACTGCAGATCAGGAAGAAGAAAAAATAATTGCTCCTGCATCTGTTGAAATAGATGAAAATGGAATGATTAAAGCTGAATATGTTGAAATTAGGCATGCCGGTAAAGTTACATATGTTCATAGAGAAGATGTAGAATTTATAGCAGTAACTCCAAAACAGATTGTATCTGTTTCAACATCATTAATACCATTCCTTGAACACGATGATGCTAACCGTGCGTTGATGGGTTCAAACATGCAGAGACAGGCAGTACCTTTAATGATTACAGAAGCACCATTTGTTGGGACAGGTGTTGAATGGTTAGCAGCAAGGGATTCAGGTTATGTAATTAAGGCAAAACATAGAGGAAAGGTTTCATACGTAGATGCTAAAACAATAATAATAAATAGAATAGATGAAGAAGGAAATGAAATATTAGATAAAAATGGAAATCCAGTTCAGGACAAATATACATTATGGAAATTCATAAGATCAAACCAGGATACAACAGTAAATCAAAGACCAATTGTTGAAATGGGTGAAGTTGTAGAAAAAGGAGATCCAATTGCAGATGGTCCTGCAATAGATATGGGAGAATTAGCACTTGGTAAAAATGTTCTTGTAGCATTTATGCCATGGGAAGGATACAACTTCGAAGATGCTATCCTTGTTAATGAAGAACTACTTGAAAGGGATACATTTACATCATTACATATAGAAGTATATGAAACAAAAGCAATGGATACACAACTTGGTCCAGAAGAAATTACAGCAGATATTCCTAACGTAAAGAAAGAGTCATTAAGAAACCTCGATGAAAACGGTATTGTAAGAGTTGGTGCATATGTAACTTCAGGTGATATACTTGTTGGTAAAGTTACACCAAGAGGAGAATCAGAAACATCACCAGAAGAAAAACTCATAAGATCCGTTTTTGGAGATAGAGGTAAGGATGTAAAAGATACATCATTAACAGTACCTCATGGAATTGAAGGTAGAGTTATTGATGTTAAAGTATATACAAGAAAAGATATTCCAGATTTAGAAACAGGTGTAAATCAATACGTAAAAGTTTATATAGCTTCAAAGAAAACATTAAATGTTGGAGATAAATTGGCAGGGCGTCACGGTAATAAGGGTGTTGTTTCAAACATCTTGAGAAAAGAAGATATGCCATTCCTACCAAATGGAAAGCCAATTGAAATGATCCTTAGTCCTTTAGGGGTTCCATCACGTATGAACCTTGGGCAGGTTTTAGAAATGCACCTTGGTTGGTTAGCAAAATTAACAGGAAGACATTTTGCAACACCAATATTTGATGGTGCAAAAGAATATGAAATAATGGAAGAATTATATAAAGCAAGAAAGAACAACAGAATGGACGAATTAGATGCAGTTCGTAAAGAATATGGTCTTGATCTTGGTGACGATCCAAAAACAGAAAGTGGGAAGATCGTATTAAGAGATGGAAGAACAGGAGAACCATTTGATTATCCTATTGCAATAGGATATATGTACATGTTAAGACTTGTGCATATTGCGAAAGATAAAATGCACGCACGTTCTACAGGTCCATATTCATTAATTCACCAGCAACCACTTGGAGGTAAAGCTCACTTTGGTGGTCAGAGATTTGGTGAAATGGAAGTTTGGGCTTTGGAAGCATATGGTGCAGCACATACATTAACAGAAATGCTTACATACAAATCAGATGATATTAAAGGAAGAAATGAAGTATATAAAGCAATCTTAAATGGTAAGAATTTACCTGATCCTGGAATTCCAGAAAGTTTCAAAGTTCTTGTAAAGGAATTACAGGGATTAATGCTCGATGTTCGTTTGTATGATGAGGACGGTAACGAATTAGATGTTGACAAATTATAAAATCCCCTCAAGGAGGGTAAAGCATGGGTAAAATGACTTCTTCTTTCAAAAGGAAAATCGCAAAAATAAAGGTAGGTATAGCTTCACCAGAAAGAATTAGAGAATGGTCATTTGGTGAAGTAAAAAAACCAGAAACTATTAATCACAGAACATTTAAACCAGAAAGAGATGGACTTTTCTGTGAAAAAATATTTGGTCCTGTAAAGGATTACGAATGTAACTGTGGAAGATATAAAGGTAAAAAGTATGAAGGAACAGTATGTGAAAAGTGTGGAGTTAGAGTAGAGTCAAAAGAAGCCAGAAGAAGAAAAATGGGGCATATTGAATTAGCTGCTCCTGTAGTACATATCTGGTTCTTAAAATCATCTCCATCTATTTTATCAATATTATTAAATATACCTGTAAAAGAATTGGAAAACATAATCTACTACGGATCAAAAAGGGTAGTAGAAAAAATATGGCTTATTACAGATCCAAAAGACACAGATATGTTCGATTATGGAGATCTTCTCCATAATACAGAGTATGAAATATTTAAAGAAAAAATGGATTTTGATGTTGAACAGGCAGTAAAAGTATTACATGTAAAAGAAAAACCTGTTGCTAAAAGATCCGGGGTAGTAAGCATTGAAACAGAACTTACACAGACAAAACATGAAATCACATGGGTTAAAATAAAAGATGAAAACGGTGTAGAAGAAAAATGGCCAATCTTTGAAGGTGCAACATTATACGTAGAAGATGGTGAAGAAGTAGAAGAAGGAACACAACTTGCAGATACATTCTTATATGAAGAAGAAATATTAACAGCAAGCGAATATTTAATATTTGAACAATTCTATCCATCAGCAATAGAAATAGAAAGAGATATAGAAAGAGATACACCTATACTTGTAATTACAGAAATTGATCCTGAAATTCAGGAAGAAATTGGAAAAGGTATAGGTAGCACATTATTACAGGAAGAATATGAAGCATATAAAGAGTTATATCATGACAGAATAACAGCTGATTATGGTGGAGAAGCAATAAAGAAGCTTCTTAGAAGTTTAGATTTACATGAATTAAAGATTCAGCTTGAATCAGAGTTATCAAAATTAGACAAGAAAAGCGCAAAAGCTTTAAAATTATTAAAAAGATTAAAGGTTGTAAAAGACTTCTTAAAATCAGGTAATAAACCTGAATGGATGATTATAGAAGCATTGCCAGTAGTTCCGCCAGATATCAGACCATTAATTCAAATAGATGGTGGAAGATTTGCAGCTACAGACTTAAACGACTTATACAGAAGAGTTATCAATAGAAATAACAGATTACAAAAATTATTTGAAATAGAAGCACCAGAAATAATTGTTAGAAATGAAAAGAGAATTCTCCAGCAGGCAGTAGATTCATTAATCTATAATGGCCGTGTTGGAAAAGCTATGACAGATAGAAGTGGAAGG
Source organism: Marinitoga sp. 1135 (assembly GCF_013363245.1). Classification (NCBI taxonomy): domain Bacteria; kingdom Thermotogati; phylum Thermotogota; class Thermotogae; order Petrotogales; family Petrotogaceae; genus Marinitoga; species Marinitoga sp. 1135. The sequence goes on from NZ_LBEZ01000019.1 coordinate 61,659, forward strand.
CCTTTAAGATCATTGACAGATTTAATTAAAGGTAAAAAAGGAAGATTCAGAAGAAATCTTCTTGGAAAACGTGTGGATTACTCAGGAAGGGCTGTTATTGTTGTTGGTCCTGAATTAAAAATCCATGAATGTGGTCTTCCAAAGAAAATGGCAATGGAATTATTCAAGCCGTTTGTTCTCAATAAATTACTTAAAGATTCAAATGCATCAAGTAAAAACGCAAGAAAATTAAAGAAAACAATTATTGAAAAGGAAATGCCAGAAGCATGGGAAATGCTTGAAGAAGTAATAAAAGGTCATCCTGTATTATTAAACAGGGCACCTACATTGCATAGAATTTCAATTCAGGCATTTATCCCAAGATTAATTGAAGGTAATTCAATACAGTTACATCCATTGGTATGTCCTCCATTTAACGCAGACTTTGACGGAGACCAGATGGCTGTACACGTACCGCTTTCAAATATAGCTCAAGCTGAAGCTAAATTCTTGATGTTATCAAGATACAATATCATATCACCTGCAAATGGAAAACCAATATCCATGCCAGGTAAAGATATGATAGCTGGTGCATATTACCTTACAACAGTTGATCCAAAATACTTTGAATCAAGAAAATTACCTTCAAATATAAAAGACTTTGAAAATAAAGACACAATAAAATATTTATTTAATGATGAATTACACGCATTATACGTTCATGAATATGAAAAGGTAATAAAAAATGAAATAGTTGTTGAAGATAATGAATTGAGATGGGAAAAACCAACACTCATACTCCATGAACCAATTGGATTGTATCTTGACGGAAAATTAATCAAGACAACAGTTGGAAGATTGATCTTCAAGGAAATATTGCCAGAACCAATTGGAAGATTTAATCCAGATTTCAACAAAATATACAAGAAAAAAGAAATCAAAAATCTTATATTCGATACATTTAAATACCATGGAATTGACAGAACAGCAGACTTGCTTGATGATATTAAATTCTTAGGATTCCACTATGCAACATTATCAGGATTAACAATATCTGTAAGGGATATAGTAGAACCAAAAGAAAGAATAGAAATTATCAAAAAGTCAGAACAAATAGTTATGGAAATTGAAAAGTATTATGAAGAAGGTTACCTTACAGATGATCAAAGATATAAAGAAGTAGTTAAAGTCTGGGAAAAGACAATAGCGGACGTTACAGAAGTAACAAGTAAAGAATTTAGAAAATATCCATTTAATCCTGTATGGATGATGGTTGACTCCGGTGCAAGGGGTAACATTGACCAGTTAAAACAGCTTGCAGGTATGAGGGGTCTTATGGCTGATCCATCAGGTAAAGTTATTGAGTTACCTATTAAATCAAACTTTAGAAATGGTCTTTCTGAACTTGAATTCTTTATTTCAACACACGGAGCTAGAAAAGGTTCTGCAGATACAGCATTAAGAACATCTACAGCAGGTTACCTTACAAGAAGACTTGTAGACGTTGCACAATCAATTACAGTAACAGAACCAGATTGTGGAACATCAAAGGGTATAGAAGCAAGAGAATTAATAGCAGACGGATTGAGAATAGAAAAACTTGCAGATTATCTCTTTGGTAGAGTACTTGCATCAGATGTTGTAGACCCTGTAACAGATGAAATAATTGTAAATCCAACAACAGGAAAGAAATATGTAAAAGATGTAATGTTAGATGAAGAAGATGCAGAATTCCTTGCAAATTACAGATCAACAATTCCTGTTTATGAAGTACATGAAAAATTAAGCGTAGATAAAATCAATCTTTACTTATACAATATTCTCAATAGTGATGTCCTTGTTGATGGAGAATTATTATATGCAAAAGGAACAGTAATAGACAATGATATAATAGTTTCATTAAAACAGCATAATATAAAAGAAGTTGATGTAAAAGAATATAAAGTAGTTAATTTCGTTCATGTAGGTGATGCAATTAAAGTTGAAGATGAAAACGGAAAGATTATCACACTTGCAAATTATCAGGAAAAAATTGATGCTGATACAGCAAGAAAATTAGAAAGATATAATATAGAAACAATAGAGGTAAGACCTTCAATCTATGTAAGATCAATCTTAACCTGTGAGGCAGAACATGGTGTTTGTGCTAAATGTTATGGTATGGATCTTTCAAACCACAAAATAGTAAATATAGGTGAATCTGTAGGTATCATAGCAGCACAGTCTATAGGTGAACCTGGAACACAGCTTACAATGAGAACATTCCATACAGGGGGTATTGCTACAGCAGGTGATATTACCCAGGGTCTTCCAAGAGCAGAAGAATTATTTGAAGCAAGAAAGAACTTAAAAGGTCCTGAAGCAGAATTCTCAACAGTAAAAGGTATAGTAAGAAAAGTGAACAGAGATGAAAAAGGAAGACTTGTAATTATTGTTGAAGATCTAAAAGGAGAACTATATACATATATAGCAGATCCTAAGGTTAAACCAACAGTAAATGAAGGTGACAAGGTTGAACCTGGCTACAGATTAACTTCAGGTAATATAAAACCAAGAAGATTACTTGAAGAGCTTGGTGCGGAAGTAACCTTTGATTACCTATTAAAAGAAATTAAAAAGATATATGCTGAACAGGGTGTTGAAATTCACGATAAACACTTTGAAATAATAATCAAACAAATGTTCAACAAAGTTGAAATAACATATGCTGGAGATACAGACTTTATGCCAAAAGACCTTGTAAACCTCAAAACAGTTGAAAAGGTAAACAAACAAATCTATGAAGCAAATAAAAAGGTTGAAGAAAACAGAGAAATGGCAATAGGTAAAAAATTAGCAGAAAAAATCATTGTAAAAGTTGATGAAGAGAATGAAACAATAGGAGAAATAGGAGATACAGTAACAGAAGAATTATTAAATAGAATAATTGCAGCTGGAATAAAAGAAATTGAAGTATTCAAATCAGAACCTCAATTACTCGAAAATGAAGATGAAGAAATTAGGCTTGTTGGAGAAAAAGAAACATTATTAATTGCGCCAAAAGAACCAGCAAGATACGAAAGAAAACTTTTAAGAATAACAAAATCATCTCTTGAAAGAGAAGGTTGGTTAGGTGCAGCATCATTCCAGCAAACAGTTCAGGTATTAACAGAAGCAGCATTAGAAGGAAGAGAAGACTACTTATTGGGATTAAAAGAAAATGTTATAGTTGGACAGCCAATTCCAGCTGGAACAGGATTAAAAGCATTCTTAGAATCAGAAATCTCAATATTCGAATTACCAACATATCCAACAGAAGATACAAAAACAGATGAAAGCGAAAGCGCAGCATCATAATAGATAATAAAAAAGGCTCGGATTTTTCCGAGCCTTTTTTGTAATTAATACATAATTTCTTCCCATTCATCTAACCAATTTTCAAGATTCTTGTTCAATTCTTCTGAATCTATTGTTAAAACCTTTTCAGGAACAAGAGCATACTTAAATGCTTCAGGAAGTTTTACGTTAGTTACCGGGAACATCCACTGATTTAAAGGCACTTCTTTTTGAAAATCATCAAACAATAAGAATTCAATAAATCTTTTTGCAAGCTCAGGATTCTTTGTTCCTTTTACAATACCAGCGCCTTCTATTTGTATATAAGCTCCCTCTTGAGGAATAAAAGCTTTATACTTGGTGCTCTTATAATAATAATATGAATAAGCGCCATCTGTAGCATAACTTACCATCATAGGCGCTTCACCAGCTTCAAATTTTGCAAAGGCTTCTCCCCAACCTGGTGTAACTGTTAGTATTGCTGGTTTTAACCTTTTCCAGAAATCTTTCCATTGATCTTTATATACTGCTATTGTCCATAACAAAAATGCCTGACCTGTACTGGAAGTTCGTGGATCCTGAATAATCAATTTCTTTTTTAACTTTGTTAAATCTTCAAAACTTTTAGGAACGGATTTTAATTTTTCTGGATCATAAACAATAGCAATTGCACCATAATCATATGGAATTAAATGATAACTTTTATCATAGATTAAGTCATCTTTTATCTTTGAAATATTTAAAGGTTTATATGGCATTACCAGATCTTCATTAATGGCCAACACAGAAAGCGACTGATCAAGACCAATAACTACATCAGCCTTTGGATTTTTCTTTTCAAGTTTAAGTCGTGAAAGCAAAGTTCCCCCGTCTCCAAGAACAACAACATTTACATCTACGTTATACATATTTTCAAATTTCTGAATAACCCCTTTCTTAATCCAGTCCAAACTGTCATAAACATAAACAGTTAGACTTTTTGCAAATAGCCAAGAATATAATAATAAAACACTTAAAAAAACAATACCCTTTTTCATGCACTCACCTCCAAATAATAAATTATAATTTTTAAAAGAAAAAACGCCTTCCGGCATGGAAGGCGTGATTGAATTATCCTTTTTACCGCACTCCCTACGCCGGTATTACCCGGATCAGGTGCTGGGGTCTAAGGCTTCCACCTTAATCTCAGCTGCGGTATCAGCAGCTCCCCCGGCGGGTTACTGTATTAACTTACAATTTTATTATACTCATCAATTACTAAAAAACTGTATAAATTAATAATTTTTAGAAACATAAAGGTTAATTTTTCTTGAAATATTTGACTGTATAGTCAGTCAGTTTTTTGATATATAAAATATCGGATATCTCTATTTTTAAGGTAATAGTAAATTGACCGTTCAGTTTTATGACTTTTTATGTCATAATTGAAACAAAATGAAAAAAGTATTATAATAATATTGACCGAACAGTCAGTCATGTATGAGGTGGTAATATGAATAATGACCGTAAAGAAAATTATAAAGAAGCTAAAAGAAAAAGCATAGCAGAAAAAGCTCTTAATTTAATAATAAAAAAGGGATTGTCCAGTTTTACCATGGATGAAGTAGCAAAAGAGGCTGGAGTATCAAAAGGAACATTATATCTATATTTTGATAGCAAAGATTCATTAATAATAACGGCATTTTCCATACTTGTTGAAAGGTTAAAAAAATCACTTGAAATTATGATTCCTGAAAATACTTCAAAAGAAGAAAAAGCACGTGCAGTAATAAAATTATATGTGAAAGTATTAAAAGAATTTCCATCAGATGATTTATTAAGATTATTTGAGATATTAATTAATTCTATACATAATAAAAATAGAGCTAAAGAATTAACCAATTTATTTCATGAATATTATTCTCAACTATTTGAAATGTGGGAAGAATTTGTGCCGTCAAAAACCGCTGCAGTTGTTTTACAGGCTATGTTTGATGGTATAAGTATATATAAATCTGTTGGAGTTGAGTTTAAAGAAGGGGAATTATGTGAAGCTTTTGAATATATAATAGGAAAAATAATTTCATAAAGGAGGGATTTTATGAAAATCCTTGATAATATGAAAAACATGATGATGAAACAGGCTTCAAAATTGGTAACAAATGTTGTTAGAAACTCAGAGGTTGAAGATCTTGCAAAATTATTGAGAACACTGGAAAAATTTGCAAAAGAACCAACAAAAAGCGGTTTAAGGAAACTTGCCGAAGGCGCTGAAAGAAAAGATCCAATGCTTGTAAAATGGTCAGAGTTATTCAAAAAAGCCAGTCCAAAAGTTGTAGAAAAGATAATAAACAATCTTATTATCAATGAATTTGCAGTTGGTGAAAAGGTAAGGCAGGAAAAAATGCATGAATATGAAGTTGTTCTTCCAAAACTTGCTGTTATAAGTCCAACGTATGCATGTAATTTAAGATGTGTAGGTTGTTATGCAGGACTTTATGGTCATAAATATCAACTTTCAAAGGAAGAAATATTTAGCGTAATAAGACAATTCAATGATCTTGGAATATACTTCTTCATAATTACCGGCGGTGAACCATTTATTTATCCTTACTTATTCGATGTTCTTGAAGAATTTAATGACTCATATTTCATGATTTATACAAACGGTACATTAATAGATGAAGAAAAAGCAAAAAGACTTGCAGAACTTGGAAATGCAACATTATCCGTATCTGTTGAAGGCTTTGAAGAAATGACAGATTGGAGAAGAGGAAAAGGTGTATTCAAAAAAGTATTAAATGCATGGGAATTATTAACCAAACATGGAGTAATATATGGAGCTTCAATTACTGCAACAAGAAAGAATCATGACCTAATTACAAGCGATGAATTCTGGAACTTCTTAAAAGAGCACAATGTTGCATATGCATGGATATTCCAGTTTATGCCTGTTGGAATGGATCCAACAATGGATCTTGTTCCTACACCAGAACAGAGATATGAAAGATTCCTTATAACAGAAGAAAAGAGACTTAATGGAGACTTTGCATTTGTTGCAGACTTCTGGAATCACGGATTCTTAACTCATGGTTGTTTAGCAGCTGGTTCAAAATATTTGCATATTAATGCAAAAGGTTATGTAGAACCATGTGTATTCCAGCAATTTGCAGTAGATAGCATTAGAGAAAAGAGCATTATAGAAATATTAAAATCACCATTCTTTGAAGCATATAAGAGAACAATACCATATTCAAACAATCTCTTTAGACCATGTCCAATTATAGACAATCCACGAGTATTAAGATCAATGGTAAAGAAATTCAATGCAATTCCACAGCATTCAGGAAGCGAAAAAGTCATAACAGAATTGGCACCAGAACTTGATAAACTTGCAGAAGGCTGGAAAGAATATGCGGATAAGTTATGGTATGAAAAGGGATATGCAGAAAAATATCCAGCAAAAAGAGGTATATATAATTATGAAACACGTATGAGAAGATATGCAGATAACGAAGAAAAACTTGCTCTTGATAAAAAAGCATAATAAATAAAAAACAGCTGAGGTATTTAAACCTCAGCTGTTATTTTTTGTGGGAATCTCAATTCAATAGTTGTACCTTTTCCAACTTCAGATTCAACATGAATCCTTCCCATTAGTTTTTCGATTAAACGTTTTACAATTGCCAGGCCTAAACCACTACCGGGTTTATTTTTAGCCAATCTAACAAATGGTTTGAATATATCATTAAGTTTGTCTTCTGGAATTCCAGGACCTGTATCTTTTACCACAATAACAAACTCTTTTGTTTTATTATCAAATGAAATATGAACATTTACATATCCCTCGTCAGTATATTTTATAGCATTTCCAACGATATTTACAAGTATTTGCTTCATTTTTAATGGATCGGTTTCTATCATCTCAGGGATATTATTTTCAAATTTAATATTTAATTCCACTTCTGGTGAAAGTTGTGGTTCAACAATAGATATTGACTCATAAACAAGGAATTTCAAATGAACCTCAGTAAAGTTCATTTCTTCTTCTCTATTTAATTTATTAAAGGTTGATAAATCAGAAATAAGGGAGTTCATATGTTTTGAGCTGAGATAAATACGTTTTACAAGATCGAAAATTTCTTCTGTTGTTAAATTATCCTTTCCTCTTAAAATACTTTCAGAATACCCTAAAATAGCAGTTAAAGGTGTTCTAACCTCATGTGTAATAAAACTTAAATATACACTGTTCATTTCATTTGCTTTCTTTTCCTCATCACGAAGAGATTTTAAAGTTAAAAACGTTGAGGCAAAACTTCCAAATATTTTTAAAGATTTTTTAGCAGTTTCACTGAACTTTTTAAGTCTGAAATTATCAACATATATATGCCCTTTAATTTCATCTCCAACCTTTAAAGGATAAGCAAGGGTAATCATATTTTCATGTTTTTCATGTAATTGTTTTACATTTTCATGGAAAATTCTCGATGGATTCTTAAATTCTTTAAAAGCATCAATTTCTATAATATCCTGAACATCCATATATCTATAAATATATGAATCTTCAAGAGGAACTATAAGTTTTTCAACAATATCTTCATCGTAATTATAACCAACAACGGCCTTATATAATGTATTATCTATAAGCCAGATTGTCCCGGCTTCAGCTTCAGGGATACTTTTAATAGCAACAGACAATAATTTTTTCATAAATTCCTTTTCATTTTCTTCACCGGTTAATTGTGAAGAAAGTTCTGCCATTAATTCAAAATTTGATAAAATATCGTTTTCACAATCCATGCTAGGTGCCCCCCTGTATAAAAACTCACACATTTTAAAATTATAACATATCTTTTTTCATAATCAAAATGTTAATGAAAAAATTTTCAATGTATTTTTAAAATCATCTATAATTCTTGCTGTTAAGCCCCATATGATTTTATTTTCGTAAAGATAAAAAAGTGTTTTATAATATCCTTTTCTCCAGTTATAATTTTTGCCATTTGGAATTAAATGATAAGGATAATCTTCTGGAGGTTCCATTTTTACATTTACCTTATACATCAATGGTTCATTATTTAAGAAAAATTTTAAAGGAACAAAAAAGTACTCTTTCACTTCTTCATTAGGTCGAATATCAGAAATATCAAAATCTTTAATTTCTATAAGAAATGGATATATCACAAAATTAAAAGGTGTTGTGAAATAATCAAGTTGAGAGATTAATCTTACTTTTTCTTTTTTAATTCCCAATTCTTCATTTAATTCCCTTAAAGCAGCATCATATATTCCTTCACCTTTTTCAACAGCGCCTCCTGGCAAACTTACCTCACGAGGTTGAGGTAAATGATCTGCCCGAATTTCAAAAACAATATTTACCTCATTATTTATTTCCACAAGAGGTATTGTTACAGCAAATCGTTTAAATTCAGAAATCAAATCTGGTTTATAATCTTTATAAATATTTTTGATCTTTTCTATATTCATAATGTAAAGAATAGTCCTTTCTTTTTTGCTGTATATTCTAAATTAAAAGGAATTATAAATGTTTCATATGTTTCAAATTCCACAAAAATTCCAGGTCCTTTAATAATTTCACCATTATCTTTTTCAAGTACAGTAAAATATTGCGTTTTAAATTCTTTTGGTAAATTAGCAATTACAAATGGACAATTCTTCAAAGCATTTTTACCTTTTTCAACATGAATTTCCCTTGGTCTTCCCCAATCATATAATCTATATGTAAGATTTGAAGTTTGCTGAATTTCAAGCAATTTTGAATTTGGGCCAAGTGTATGAACAACTCCTGCTGGAATAAATAATAAATCGTTTTTATTAAGTTTAGTTGGTTTAAAAACCTTATCCCAATCGCCTGAATCAATTGCATTTTTATTTTTTTCTACATCATTAGAAATAAATATTTCATTCTTTTCATTTAAAAAATACCATGCTTCAGTCTTTCCCCATGGTTCATTTTCAGCGTTTCTTGCAATATCATCATCCGGATGAACCTGAATTGAAAGCCATTGAGTAGTGGATATTAACTTTAACAATAACGGAATACGAGGTAATTCCATTCCAAAAATATCTTTTATATATTCAGAAGGATTTCCATAAAAATTATTTGATTCCATACCATAAAGTTCCGTTTCATAACCCTCAAATCCGGAGAATAACCATACTTCTCCAATTTTGTCCATATTTTCAATATTAAACTCTTTATTTAAAGAAAAATCACCCCATACCTTTTCAACAAAAATAGGTTTTGACTTTAATATTTCATCAAACATATAAATCACCCTTCATAATATAATTTTTATTACTACATAATAATATTATATCATAAAAAAAATTACTCATGCGGTAAAATCTCTTATAAAAAAAGGATATCATATGATATAATTTATCATATAAAATAATTTGAAAAACAAACAATAAAACAGGAGGAGTTATATGTTAAAAGCATACTTTTTATTGCTATTTGTAACCTTCATCTGGGGAAGCACATTTCCTCTAATAAAAATGACAGTTGGAGAAAATGATGTTTATATCTTTTTAACCTTAAGATTTGCAATAGCATCATTGCTTTCATTTCTAATCTGGAAAAAGCAAAACTTTAAATACGGTATGATAATAGGAATATTCATTGCTCTTGGATATATTACACAGACAGTAGGACTAACCTTAACAACAGCTTCAAAAAGCGGATTTATAACATCATTATATATAATCATGGTTCCATTTTTTTCGTATCTTGTAGAAAAAGAAAAAGCGCATTTAAACCATATTATAGCATTACCTTTTGCAATTACAGGTTCTTATCTATTATCAGGAGGAATTTCAGGATTTAATTTTGGCGATTTTCTCACATTATTATGTGCAATATTCTTTGCATTATCAATGGTATATATTACGAAATATTCAAAGATAGAAAAAGAGACGTCATTGCTTGGATATCAATTCTTATTTGTTGCAGTATTAAATGGAGCATTATCTTTAACAAAACCAATTCATATAACTCTTCCTATGATTGGTACAGCATTGTTTACAGCAGTTCTTGCTACAATATTTGCAACACTTGTACAATTAAAATATCAAAAAGTTGTTTCCACCAATACCACAGCATTTATATTTATTGGAGAACCAATATTTGCAATGCTATCATCATTTATAATATTGCACGAAAGAATGACGTCAACACAAATAATAGGCGGAATAATACTCATTATAGCTCTTGTAATTGCATCATTAAACTTTACCAGAAAAACAAATAAAGAGAATTATATTGAAAAAGGAGTTGAAGAAGAAATATGAAAAAAATAGTATTAATACTTATAGCTATACTTTTAGTATCTTTTAACGGTTTTGCTAACTTTTCCTTTAACTTTATTGCAGATTATACAATTACCAATTCAGCTACAAGCGATTATCTTCAACTAATTGGTGGATATTATTCAGACAACTTTGAAGCAATTATAGACTTTCCGGTAAGAAAAGATGGAAAATATGTATTTACAGACCATTCATCCTTTATACTAAACCATTATTTCTTAATACAGCAGGGATATTTAAAGGTTTATTTTAATAAAGATTTTTATTTAAGAGTTGGTCAGAGCCAGTTAAAAGATACAATAGATTCAAAATATGCATTATTTATAAATCAAAATATTTATAAAACCAATATAGAACTATCATTTGAAAATGACAACGCCTTTTATAGGGCCTTCTGGGTACCATTAAATGAATATTCGAAATACGGTTATCCAGATAGAGGAATGAATTTTAAAACCTTTGGGATAAAATTTGGCAATTTTAAAATTGGTTATGAAGATTCTGTTATATATACAGATAGAACTGTAGATATCTATTATCTATTTTCACCATTTCCTGTGCCTATTATTCAGGCTTATAAAAATTCAATGATTGCACCCTGGGGAGAATATGTAAACGACAATTCTATTGTGGGATTATTCATTGAATACGATAATCAAAAATATAAATATTTCCTTCAGGTTCTTGCTGATGACTTAAATATGAATAGATATTTTGATCCAGACTCATATCAAAATCCCGATAAGGTTGCATGGTCCACGGGATTAAATATCAGGACTAATTCTGGAAAGTTTGGTATTTATAATGCTGGTGCAACAAAATACACATATGAAAGGCTTCCAAAACCATATGAATATACGCAATACCCAGCGTCTGTATATCCTGGCGGAATTATAGATTACAAGGACAATTATATTGGATATTTATATGGTGAGGATTCATTATCCACATTATTAGAGTACGAAAATACATTTGATAAATTATGGTTGAAAGCCAGTGGAGAATATGTAATATCCGGTTCAAAATCGCCACATGATCCATGGCATGAAGAATCTAATTATATTCCTGGAACACATTTTTTAGAAGAAAAAGTAAAAGAATATATGTATAGCTTTGAAACACAATTAAAATATCAGCTAACTTCAAACATTCTTTTAGGAACAGATTATAAATACACTAAATATATAAATAAAATAGCATTAGTTGATGATTTATACTGGAAACCACAGAAAGGAGTAAATGAGAATATTAACTCTTTTTCTATATATTTCATTATTAACTTTCAATTTTAAAGAGGTGAAAACCTTTGAGATATAATCGACATGAATTCCTATTTGGAAGAGATTTTGAAAAAATAAGAAACTCAAGTATTATGGTTTGTGGTGCAGGAGGTTTAGGAAGTAACGTTTTAATGCAAATTTCAAGATTAGGTGTAAAGAAAATACATATATATGACAATGGAATTCTCGATGAACCTGATCTAAATAGACAGATATTATACGATATTGAAGCTATTGGAAAAAAGAAGGTTATTGCAGCAAAAGAAAAGTTAGAAAAAATCAATCCAGAAGTAAAGTATTATATATATGATGAAAAAATAACAGAAGACACTAAATTCCCTGATGTAGATATAATAATAGATTGTCTGGATAACTTTGAAGGTCGTAAAATAATTGATAAAAGAGCATTTGAAAAAAATATTCCTTATATTCATGGTGGTGTGGAAGGGTATTATGGGCAGGTAACAGATATTATTCCCGGGAAAACAAAGCGACTATTTGAAATCTTTGGAGATATTGAAGATACAGGAGAAACAAAATATGTTGTTCCATATGCAGTGTCCATAATAGCTTCAATTCAGGTAAGTGAAGCCATAAAAATTATCACAGGAGATTATGAAAACGCACTTATAAACAAATTAATGATAATGGATTTAAAATATAATACATTTGATATAATAGAAATAAACTAGCCTTTCCAAAACGGAAAGGCTAAATTTTTCATTCATTATATTCAAAGGCTTCTTCATCGGAAGGAGAAAGATCAATTTTTACATAAAATTGCCAATAATGATTATCCTTTGAACCAATTATGAGTTTTGAATTTTTATAGTCTGTTACAGCATTTCCAAATTCAAAACCAGTTCTCATTTCATTTATTTTATAATATACATTTATTTCAAAACCTGGTTCTCTTTCAACATCTTCAAGTTTTTTATAATTATAATCCCAAATTTTGGTATTTAAATAAAGATTTTTAACAGGAATAATTACACCTTCAAAATAATATTTTTGAAAAACATCTTTATTCTCTTCGTCATTTAAATAGGTGGTAAAGTTTTTATATCCAAATTTTGCATAATTCTTTCCCAATTGAAGTCTTAAAAAGCTGTCTAAAACTTGATTATAAACAAGTTTATCCTCATTAAAATCAATTGCAAAGTTATAATTAACATATAAAGAATTTCTTCCAAAAAGTTTTGTTACCTGTGTTCCAAGAACAAGAGTTGTAGCTTCAGAAGAATAAATCTTATAAATAGAATCAAAGTTTAGGTATTCTGCATTTAAAGCAATTGGAAAATAAGAATAATTAATTGTATTATCTTTTTTCCAGATAAATTTTATATTAGGTAAGAAAAAAGTGTTGAATATCTTAAATCTATTTTTATATCCAAATTTTAAATACCTTTTTTCTTTTAAATCTTTTTTCAGTGAATATGAATATTCATTTCCAATATTTAATGTTTTACTGGATAATACATTTTCTGTATCAATCTCATCATTATTAAAATTAATATAATCAGCAACAGAAACTTCTACAGGAGTTGCTTTTTCACTGGTAATGTCTTCATCCTCTTTTCGCAAATAAACTCCAGTAAAATAAAAACCACTATATTTAAGATATGCATATATTCCATTTTCTAAATAAGTGGTATTTATATTAATTGTATCTGTAAAATCATTTAATGTATCTATTTGATTTTCAATATCTTCAATAGCATTGTTTATTGAAGTGACAGTGGAATTTAAAGAAATATCAGTTCCAGGATCTGAAATATATGCTTCACTAATATATTTTCCTCTTAAATATTCAAGAGTGTTCTTTAATTGGCTTAATCTATCTATTTCATTATTTTTTGTTGTTGAATTAATATAATATACATTTTTGTTAGAAGTATTTATTTCTTTTTGTGTATATATTTTAAGATAATCTATTCTAAAATTTTTATATTTAAATAGTTCTGCTAAAAGCCCAAACTCAGAATTATTCAATAAATTCTTATAATCAAATTTAGCCTCTTCAGTTAATTTATCTTCTGTAACATCAGAATCATCTGACAAGTCTTTATAATATAATGTGATTTTATCTTTATAATCAATTCCAAAATAATTGGATTTAAATAAAAAAGAGTATTCATCATAAAAATGTATTTTTAATTCATCAAATTCTGGAAAACTGTTATAATCTTTAAAAGAAAGTTCCCACTTTTTTGAAAATAAATAGTCACTAAAAGTGAGTTTATAGGAAATATCCAGATTATCTTTAACATCTATACCATTTTCATCAGCTAATAATTTATATTCAATATACCAATAATCAATATCAATATTGATTCCATATAAAATTATACTGAAAAGAATAACTGTAAATAAAATAATAGTTTTTTTCATATAAAAACCTCCACTAATCTTTATTAAAAAATCCCGGCAAAAGCCGGGATTGTATTAATAGTATTTAAAAAATTAGAATTCAACTGAACCTGTTACATATGCATACCAGTGCATGTCAACTTGAGAATATGGTAAAGCACCAGCTGTTACAAATGAATAAGTTGGTGTTAATACATATTCTGAATATTTAGGTGTTTTTTCATTTCCAACGTGTGCACCTATTGTAACAAAGCTATTTAATTCATATTCAGCTGTTACAGCATAAGCGATATCATCTTTTTTATCAGCATCGGTTTTATCTGTTCCTAATAAGTTTACATAAACATTTCCTTCAACACTTAAACCATCAACAGGTTTTACTGTTACATATGGATTTACATAATACCATGTATCATCTTTTGCATCATCTAATAAATCAGCTATAACTCCATATACCTTATAACCAGCTGTTACCATATCAAAGCTTTCTGAACCTTTTGCAGAGAATGCCAATTCAAGAGCATTTGTATCTTTTGAAGCTTCATAATAATATCCCATTACTTTTGCATTTAAGTAATTTGCAAATCCAAATGAGAAGTAACCTGTGAATTCTGGTTTTACATCTTTAGCCAAATAATAAGTTACTCCACCATTAACTTCAACGTTAATATCATCGTTTACATCATAAGCAGCTGTTAATTCAGCATAAACTTCTGAAGCATCTCCTGACATTGTACCGCTTCTATGAGAATTTGCATATAAATAATTTAATCCTTTTTGATATTTAAAGTAAGCATATGGTGTAAGAGTTAATGGACCAGCTGCGAAATCCTTTGAGTATTCTCCGTATAATCTATAGAATGAATTTTTGAAATCAGCAACTTTTTCTTCTGATTTTGCACCATAAACTAAATTTGCACTGAAACCTGCTAAAGAATCATTACCTGCAAATTCAACATCAGCAACATAACCATAATGTGTAGTTGTTCCATCTTCGTAAGTTGTTGATGTGCTAACAAGAGATATTTGTTTTCCATCTAAAGTAATTCCATCTGTTGATTCCTCATATGTTGTTGTTGAATATACAGTTACTTCTTTTTGATCACTATCTCCCCAGAATGCAACTGCAGCATCAACATTAAACATTCCAAGATCAAAGCTTTTTTTAACACCTAAGAAATCTCCATAGAAAGGATCCTTAATATCAACATCGCCCTTTGAAGCGTGAGGAGTTACTTCATATACTGCTGAGTCAGTTATGTACAACACTTTTACGTCCCAAGGTTTAAGAGTTAATTCAGCATATGCTCTACCAAGTTTTGTTGGTTTTGTTTTTATAATTGCCCAAAATCCAGCAGAACCTCTTGTTGTAAATGAACTTTTAGTTATTTTCTTTGTGTTATATGCTGTCCAACTGCTGAATGTACCTGTATATGCTCCATTGCTTAATAATAAATTCATATAGCTGTTTTCGTATTCAATTGTTGATACATCAAAACCATCAGTTAAATCTCCGCTTAAAGTAATTGTAGTTGTTGAATCATCTGTAATAGGAGGTACTACAACCTCTACATCTAACGAGATACCACTACCAATAGTTAAATCTAATCCTGTTTCGTCAAATCCTAATGTGTAATCTACTTCACCAGAAACATCTAAAGTAGGAGCTACAGCAAACATAGCTACGGATAAAATCGCTACTAAAAATACCAATACTTTCTTCATTCAAACAACCTCCTTAAATATAATTTTGTTTTGACTTAAACTGTAATTATTCTATCATAACTCTGCAAAAATGTCAAGTCTTTTTTAACATTAAATTAATTAATCACATGTTTTACTTATTAAAATACAAATGCTAATACAGCTGCTAATACTGCTGCTCCAATTCCAACCATGGCCATGGTATTTGCGGAATTAGCTTTTTCTTCTACTGCATTTATTTTTTCTGTGTTAGCAGCAACTTTTCCTTCAACTTTTTCAACAGATACTTTTACAGTATTTATTGAAGCTTTTAATTCTTCATGAGCTTTTACATTTTCACCTGATACATAATCAAGATCGCTCTGTAATGTTTCTAATTCTTCCCATAAACCATCAATATTTTCTGTATTTACAGAAACATCATCTGTATTTTTGCTTAATGCATCTTCTAATGAGCTTACTCTGTCACCTAAATCAAGAACCATGTATTTAACTTCTAATAATTTTCTTGATGTATCACCTTTTAATGCGTCGAGATCGCTTGATAATGAATCAACTGTGTCACTTAAATCTAACATATCTTCAACAACCATATCTGCATTATTAAATGCTCTGTAAGCAACCTTTGTAATTGTTTCTAATTTTGTAGAAACCTTGTTTAATTCTTCTGAAAGTTCCTTAACTTTTGCGGCATCAGCTTTGCTATTTGCTACTTCATCGATTTTTTTGTTTAATAAATCCATAACTGTTTCTACTCTTTTTATATCTTCGGCTTTTGCCAATACAGGGTCGTTTTCAATGTAAGTTAATGTGTCTGATAATAATTCAGCAACTTCAGCTTTTGTTAAAACAACATCTGGATTGAAGTTATCTTCCATAGGAAGAATACCTCTGTTTGCTAAGTCCATAACGTATTCATATGCCCAGTGATCCTCTGGAACATCAACAAACGCAAATGAATAGATACCAAAAAGTACTAATGCCATTACTAAAAGTGCTTTACGCATACGCTCTACCCCCTCTTTTAAATTTTTGAATTTTAAATAGTTGTTAATACACACTATTTATATTATACTATAAATTTCTTTAATTTTTTACTTTGTTTTGAGGTTAAAAAACCTTCTTTTTCCAATTCTTAGAATGTCATTGTCTTTAATTTCCAATAATTGGAAAGGATCATTGATTTTCGTTTTATTTATTCTAACTCCACCCTGCTTTATTAATCTTTTTGCTTCACTTTTACTTGAAATTGAATTCGTTTTCATTAATAAATCAATAGCTGTTATTTCTTTTTCAACTGTTAATTCTTCCATTTCATCGGGAATATCCTTTTTTTGGAAAACTTTTACAAATTCATTTTGAGCATATTCCGCCTTTTCTTTTCCATGGAAGAATTTTACAATTTCATATGCGAGTTTCATTTTTATGTCTCTTGGATTTACGGAATTTTCTTTCATTTGTTTTTCATATTCTTTTATTTCGTTTTCTGGAACATCTGTGGCAAGTCTCATATACTTCAATATTAATGTGTCAGGAATAGACATTACTTTTCCATACATATCAAATGGTTCATCTTCAAATGCAATGTAATTATCATATGATTTACTCATTTTTAGATGGCCATCTGTTCCCTCAATTATAGGCATTGTTAATACAATTTGTGATTTCTGGCCATATGCTTCCTGAATTTTTCTTCCAACCAATAAATTAAATAATTGATCAGTTCCCCCTATTTCAATGTCAGACTCAACCATTACTGAATCATATGCCTGAGCAAGAGGATATAAAAATTCAGATACGCTAATAGGTTCATTGTTTGCAAGACGTTTGGCAAAATCATCTCTTTCAAGCATTCTTGCAACGGTGTAATGTGAGGAAAGTTTAACTACATCGTGGAATGTCATTTTGTCAAACCATTCACCATTATATCTAACCTCTGTTTTTTCTTTGTCTAAGATTTTAAATGCCTGTTTTTGATAGGATTCTGCATTTTTCTTTACTTCTTCAAGGGTGAGCATAGGTCTTGTTTTTGATCTTCCTGAAGGATCACCAATTCTTGCAGTGAAGTCACCAATGATAAGTACAACTTGATGGCCTAAATCCTGAAATTCTCTTAATTTTTTTAATACTACAGCATGACCAAGATGTAGATCCGGCCTTGATGGATCTACTCCTAATTTAATTCTTAATTTACTTTTTTCTTTAAGTCTTTCCTTTAATTCCTCTTCATTGATTAAATCAACTGTGTTTCTTTTTATTATCTCAAGCTGCTTTTCTACGTCCACTACTTAATCACCTCGCAAGAAGTGCAGTAACTATAAATGAAGAAATCATAAACAATACTCCTGTCCATAATGCCATTTTTGCAGCTGGATCAAATCCTTTTTCTCTACCGAACATTGTATGAGCTGCACCTGAACCAAATGCTCCACCAAGTTCGGCATTTTTCTGCATTCTGTGTAATGCAAAATAGATTAAAGCAATGGATAAAACTATATGTACTATAATGGCTAATACTGTTAATGCTGACACAAAAAATTCCTCCTTTTTTCGTATTCTCAAAAAATATTATACACTAAATCTCTATTTAATTCAAGTTAAAATTAAATTTCAGTTAATTGATATGATTTTTTCTGAAAGAGGTGGATAAAATTTTTTTTGATTTTAAAAGATGTGACATATTATATAAATATAATATTGTTAAAATTCACTTGAAATCATAATAAATAATTTTAGAACGGGGGTGAAAAGATGCCAATTTATAGATATGTTTGTCAGGAATGCGGTCATGAATTTACTGTAATGCATGGAATGAATGAAACTCCTGAAGTTTTTTGTGAAAAATGCGGTGGAGTTGCTAAAAAAGGTATAGGAAGAGTGGGTATTGCATTTAAAGGAAGCGGTTTTTATATAAATGATTCAAAGTCATCTTCAACTTCTAAATCTACGACATCGACAACTGGTAGTAATAGTAAGTAATAAACAAAACGGTCCAGATAAATCTGGACCGTTTTTTAATCCCCCAATAATTTTGTTTTATTATCTTCTCCCCTTGCCACCTCTTTTCTTATCAAGTCTTCTTGAATACTCAGAAAGTTTCCTGTCGCTGTCTTTTAAGAATCTTGAAAGTTTCTTTTCGAATTCTTCATCTTTCTTTTCTTCCTGAGCATCTTCAGTTTTTAAGGAGAGTTCAACTTTTCCGTCTTTTGTTTTTCCGATAATTTTTCCTTCGAGTTCCTGTCCAACCTTTAAAAAGTCTGAGATGTTCTTTACGTAGTCATTTGAAATTTTAGAAATGTGAATAAATCCTTCTTCACCAGATTCTAATGTAACAAAAGCTCCGAATTTTTTAATGTCTTTTACCGTTACTTTCACAGTTTCCCCAAATGCCGTACTTTTAGTCACAAATACTACCTCCATAATAAAGTGATTTATAAATGATTAATATGGGAGGTTAACCTCCCACTTATGAGTTAAGGAATTTAGCATACTTATTCTTAAACTTCTGTACTCTACCTTCTGTGTCGATGATTTGTGAACTTGTTTCACCAAGGTAGAATGGGTGACAGTGTGAACAAACATCAACACGGAAATTATCTTCTGTACTGTAAAGTTGATGTTCTGCACCACATGCACATTTTACAGTAATAAGCTTCATTTCTGGGTGTATCCCTTTTTTCATGTTATTCACCTCTATATTATAATTTTTTTGTCTGAGCAAATTATAACATATTCTCCTTTCTTAGTCAAGGAAGTATTTATATTTTAATAAACAATTGTATTAAATTTTAATGTAATTCTATTACCAGTATTTCTGGTGATGAGAAAAGTCTTATATTAAACCATGCTCCAAGGCCTCTGTTTATATACATGATTTTATCTTTATCAAGTTCTTTTTTTCCTCTTAAATAAAAGGCATATTTTTTTAGTATTTTTTTTGTTAAATAAGGAATGTATATCTGTCCGCCATGTGTATGACCGGCAAGGATGAGATTTGATTGATCAAAGACTTCTTTGTTATAAAATATTGTGTCTGGGATATGTTCGAGGGTTATTGTGTAGCTTGCCGGTGTTGTGTCGATTCTGGTTATTTGTTTATATATAGGAAGCCCTATTAATTTTAGATTTAATTCTTTTATTTTAAGTATAGTGGTATTGTCATTTATTATGTGAATGTTTTTGTTGTTGTAGGCATTATTTACTTTATTTATATCATAGTAATCCCAATTTCCATATATTAAATAAACAGGTGCAATTTCACCTAGCAATTTGAAAAAGAGGGTTAAGTCTTTTTGTTCTGTATTTTTTATTATAGAGTCTCCGGTATATAATATTAAGTCAGGATTTTCTTTTTTTATTTCATTTAAAATCTTGTCATGAAAAAATATGTATTTATACATATGCAGATCGGTAATATGTATTATTTTTATATTTCCATTATATTCAGGAATGTCAATGCTGAGATAGCTTTTTTGCAAAGAAAATGGTTCTATTATTATTGAGTATATTGATATAATTATAATTAATGAGATAAAAGCTTTAAAATTCTTCATGTTTTGCTCCTTTCCGTAGATACATCTTAAATTTGTTTTGATAATCATAAATATTCAATTCTAAGATGAGATGATTGATAATGATTGCACAATATCCTGTTTATTATTTTATGTTAAAAATGATAAAATAAAATTACGACAATATTAAATATAGGGGGAGATAGTTATGGACACAGTGACAATTTTAGATTTAGATGGAGAAAAGATTGAAATAAATACAGATACAGTTTTTCCTGTAATGCTCGCAGAAGTTATGTATGAAGGAGATTTAGATTTGTTAATGGCAGACTTAAAGTCGAATAAGAAGTTAATGAACGAAGCAAAGAAGATAAAAATACTTGCTGATAATATTCCTGGAATTTCTTCAAATTTTGTTACCCAGCCTTTCATTTTCTCCGAATTTCTTGCTTATTTAAAAGAATTTGATTTAAAACCTTCTGATTTTAATCATGCCACGCTTAATGAACTTTATGATATAATTCTTGATTATGCAGACCATCACAATTTCGATGAATTAAAGGAAATTGTCAAGTTTATGATTGAGATCGATCCAAATTATACACCAGCATATGAAATTTTGGGTTCGGTACTTGTTGAAGAGGGTAATCTTGAAGAAGGAAAGAAATATTTGGAATTGGCTGTTAAACAGGATCCATGGAATATAGCAGCATTGTCAGAATTGGGAGAAACATATTTTAATCTTGGAGAATATGAAAAAGCCGCAGAGATCTGGTTAAAAGAAGTTGAGTTAATGCCAGAAAATACGGTAACATATTTTATGATTGCTGATGCATATAGGCAATCAAAGAATTTTAAGAAAGCTGCAAGAATATTGGAGAAATTTTTAAATAAATATCCAAAGAGTATTCTGGCAAAATATGAGTTAATAGATATTTATAGAAAACTTGAAAGAACTATTGAAGCTGATGAATTGCAGGAAGAGATTGCAAATTCCCAGCCTGAATATGTGAGTGATGTTGAAATCTGGGCAAAGGTAATGTTCCAGAATGGAAAGTATGAAAATGTTGAGAAGTTTATTAATAAGTTCCTTGATAAAAATAAAGATTATGAACATTTTAGAATTTTATTGGCTATACCGATGTTAAAAACTGGGAAAAAAGAAGAGGCAAAATTGCTTATTAGGGAAATGAAGGAAAAGTATCCATGGTATTATTATGGTATGAAAAATATTCTGGAGGAGTTGCTTGAAGGTAATGAAAGAGATATTTTACAGGATTAAAGATGAAAATAAAATTAATAATTTATACTTACTCCCGATTTTATCGGGAGCTCTTTTTGTTCTTTTATTATATGGACTTTCAATGGATTTTTTTGTTTATATTATAATAATGATGATAGGAATTATAGACTTTAATACGTTTTTAATACCGGATATTTTAAATTATGCAATTTTATTTTTAGGTGTTATTTTTAGCTTTTCAGCGAAAAATATCTTCGTTGCCATATATTTGTATTTGACATTATGGATATTTGTTAGAAAAGGAAAGTTAGGGAAAGGTGATCAAATACTGCTTGCAGGAATTGGGATGTGTTTTGGCGAATCGGTTTTTGATATTATGTTGATTTCCTTGTTGATAGCGTTATTTTATCAATTAAAAAAGGGAAAAGAAAAGGTTCCATATGGATATTTTGTATCCATAGGAACCGCATTATATCTTATTATTAATAAGTTCTATCCATTCTCCATCATTTAAGTTTTCTGGTAAGGTTATATTTCCTATAGCAATTCTTTTGAGATCAATTACTTCAAGTCCAACAGCTTTCATCATACGTTTTACCTGATGAAATTTTCCTTCGGAGATTTTAATTGTAATTTTTTGGTTTTCTACCTTTTCTATTATTGCAGGTTTTGTGGTAAAATCCTTTAATTTGATTCCTTTTTTTAATTTTTCCAATTTTTCTTCAGTAATCTCTCCTTTTACTATTACTTCATAGGTTTTGTAAATGTCTTTTTTGGGAGAAATAATTTTATGTATATATTCACCGTCATTGGTAAGTATTAATAGACCATGTGCATCTTTATCAAGTCTTCCTGCTATTTTTAATTCATTTTTATATGGATGGTTTATTAATTGAAGGACGTATTTGTCTTTTTTATCGTATGTTGCTGAAAGGTAGCCTTTTGGTTTGTTGATTATAATATAAATGTTTTTGTGTGGTATTATTTTTTTGTTATTGACCGTTATTTCATCGTTTTCTGAGACTTTAAATTCGGGCTTTTTTATTGTTTTACCGTTTACTTTTACAACACCGGCTTTAATAATTTTTTTTACTTCAGAACGTGTCCCAACCTTTGCATTTGCAAGGAATTTATCCAATCTCTCCATTAAAATCTTCCTTTTGTTACTGATGAATATACGTCTTCCAGGGATATTTTCATCTGCCTGAAGGAACATTTAATATTTTTATCTTTTAATAATTTTTCAAATTCATTTATTTTTAAGGTGGTTTCTATAATTGCTGTGGTTGAGGAAATAATTTTTAATCCAAGTATATTTTCATTATTTTTAAGTTCTTCAATATCCTTCAAGTATTCCTGAGATTCCAGCTCTATTTCTATAATAGAGAGTTTGTCTTCAAATTTTTTCATGAGGTTTATCATTTTATCGTATTCAACGATTTTTCCATCAACAATAATAGCAACTTCTGAAGCTATTTGCTCAACTTCCCACATATAATGCGAAGAAATGAGTATTGTCTTTTTGTTTTTAATATTTTCATCCAATATATATTCTCTTATAAATCGAGATGTTTCAACGTCTATAGCTATAGTTGGTTCATCTAAAAGAAGTAATTTTGGATTTTTTATTAAAGAACGGGCTATATTTAATTTTTGTTTATTTCCAGATGAAAGATTTTTTGTGAGTCTGTTTTTATATATTGAAAGTCCAAAATCTTCCAGTAATTCAATTGCTCGTGATTTTAAATCGTCTCTTACATTGCTTATTTTTCCAAATAAAATTAAATTTTCATATGGTGTAAGCTCATCTTCAAGAACTGTGTAGTCTGATACAAGGCTAATAATTTTTCTTACTTTATCCTTTTCTTTTACAACATCATATCCAAATGCTTTAACGCTTCCTGATGAAGGTAATATTAATGTAGAGATGATTTTCATTAAAGTGGATTTTCCTGCACCGTTTGGTCCTAATAATCCGACAATTTTTTGTTCGTCAACTGTAAAGTTTATATTGTTAAGAGCAATCACATCTCCAAATTTTCTTGTTACGTTTTTCATTTCAATGGCTTTTTCCATACTTTATTACCTCACATGTCGTATTTTAAATTCTTTCTTAATCTTCTTTCAAGATCGCGTTTTGCAATATCTTCTCTCTTGTCATATAATTTTTTACCTTTAACGAGAGCTATTTCTACCTTTACAAGCCCTTTGCTATTAATATACATCTTTAGAGGAATTATTGTTAATCCTTTTTCTTTAACTTTTTGATCCAGTTTTAATATTTCATATTTATGCATAAGCAATCTTCTTGGCCTTTCTGGATCGTGATTGAAAACAGAAGCGTTTTTATATTGACTAATATGAGCGTTGTATAAGAAAATTTCCCCTTTTTCTATTTTGCAAAAAGCATCTTTTAAATTTACTCTTCCATCTCTAATGGATTTCACTTCTGAACCCAAAAGTTCTATTCCCGCTTCATATTTTTCAAGAATATGATATTGAAAGGTTGCCTGTTTGTTATTGGCGACTATTTTCATTTATGATCCTCCATTTCTGAGCTTAATTTTTCTGAGAATTCATTTTTCCTTCTTATGGCTCTATTAATTCTTTCAGCGCGTTTTTTACCTATACCCGGAACGTTTATTAATTCATCCATGTTTGCTTTCATTAATGTTTCGAGATTTTTGAATGTTTCAACAACATTTCTTACAATAATTGAAGGTATTCTCGTTGAATATAATAGTCTAAATCCTCTTGGAGTTACAAAGAATTCTTCAAGGTCATTTTCTGTTTCTATATCATACCCAAGTTTTTGAGAGATTAGTTTCATATTTAAAAATTCTTCTGTTTTAAATCCGTCAAATAATTTTAAAGCTTCCTGGGGATATTGGAAATCGAGAAGATCTTTTGAATAATCCATAATTAATGCTCCAAGATATCTTGGAGTGATTCTATATATTTCATTTATTTCCAATTTTGAACTTTCTGCAGCTTCTCCAAGTTCGAGAAGGTATTTTTCTGCTTTTTGAGCTACTTTTAATGTCATGAATCCTTTTGATATTGCTTCAACAACTGTGGATAATATTACCCTGTTTTCCATTTCTGCAATATTAATTTCTGAAAGCAATTCAAAGAAGCTTTGCTTATATCTTTGTGCAACGGCTATTTCCTGGTTTAAACGAGGAAGGATTATAGTTTCTGGATATAGTACCCTGCTGTTTGTACCGTAATATATTGAAACCTGATTTCTTCTTTTTGAAACTGCTATGAGTATTTCATCTGTTTGTTTTGCCATTCTTTCTGCCGTTCTATGCCTCATGCCAGTTTGAAAACTCGGAATATTACTTGAAGGATTTAATTGAGCATTTGCATATAAGATTTTTGTGGCATCTTTATTTAAAACAATTGCTCCATCCATTTTTGCAAGTTCATACATTCTCTCCGGCTCAAATTCTGTATCTATAACAAAACCAAGCTGGATTAATCCTTTGCTTAAATGTTCTTCTGCATTATCAGTTAAGAAAATTAGGGCTCCTAAATTAGCTGAAATTATAAGGTCTATTCCATCCCTTAATTTTTTACCAGGAGCAAGTAATGAAAGTATGTCTGTAATGTCGTTTTTTGGAGTCATTATATCACCTGCCTTATGCAAAGAATCTTTTTACTAATTCACTGAGATTTGAAATTTTTATGTGTTCATTATTTTTAATCTTCTTAGAATTTGGTATTACAATATAATCAATTCCTAATTTTTTTGAAAATTCAATTCTTTTTTCAAGATTGTTTATATTTCTTATATTTCCATCAAGTCCTATTTCTCCCATTACAACAATAGAACCGCCAGTTGATATATCAAATAGCGAAGAAAGCAATGCGTATGCAATTGCTAAATCACTTGAAGTATCGGAAATTTTAAATCCTCCCGATGTACTTAAAAATATATCTTTTGATTCAATTGGAAGCCTCAATCTCTTGCTTAAAACTGCTATAATCATTAGTAGTCTATCTAAAGGGGCACCTGAGGTTACACGCCTTGGGTTTCCATATACAGGTTTGCTAACCAGTGCCTGTATTTCTATTGGAATTAATTTGCTTCCTTCCTTTACAATTGTCAAAACATTTCCAGAAGCAGTTTTATAATCTTTAAGAAAATAATTTGTATATTCAGATATTGGAATTAATCCTTTTTGTGTCATTTCAAACATTAATAGTTCGTCAGTGGGACCATATCTGTTTTTTAAAATTCTAAGCATTCTTAAACCAGAAGTTTTTTCCAGTTCAAATTGTAAAACAGCATCAACCATATGTTCTAAAACCTTTGGTCCGGCGATAATGCCGCCTTTTGTTACATGGCCCACTATTATAAGCGTGATGCCCTTCTTTTTACAATATTCGGATAAATAACGTGTAACTTCTTTTACCTGAAGAATACTCCCGGCAAAAGAAGAAAAATTTTCTGATTTTAATGTTTGTATTGAATCTATTATTAACATAGTTGGTTTTTCTTCTAATTTTTCAATTACAGATATTATCCGTTCAAGTGAATTTTCAAAGATTAAGCCAATTTTACTTCCATCTTTTTTTATTCCCAGTCGTTTAAATCGCTGAAATACCTGTTCTGCAGATTCTTCTCCGGAAACGTATATTACCATATTTTCACTACCAACAGATGAGGATATTTGTGTAAGTAAAGTGCTTTTTCCTATGCCAGGTTCACCGGCTAATAGATACACACCACTTTCAACAAAACCGCCATTTAAGACTTCGTCTAATTCTTTGAATCCTGTTTTTAATTTTTCCGGTTCGTTTATTTCATCGTCTAAAAATAGCAATTCTGTTGGTTCTGTTTTTATGTTTATGTTTGCTTTATCATCAAAAAGATCCGCGGTAAATTCTACCGCGGTATTCCATTCATTACATGAAGGACATTTTGCAAACCATTTTGTTGATTCGTATCCACAATTAGAACAAACAAAGTAATTTTGTCTCTTTTTACTCATTATGACACCTTCTGTTTTGGTTTAGAACTTCGTCCTTTTTTAAAGTGTATTTCGCCGTTTTTAGTATCTATTATTATTTTGTCTCCTTCTTTAAATCTTCCTCTTAATATTTCTTCTGAAAGCGGATCTTCAAGATATCTTTGAATGGCTCTTTTTAGAGGTCTTGCGCCAAAGATAGGATCGAATCCTTTTTCAATTAATAATTCTACAGCTGAATCTTTTATTTTAATGTGTAAGTCCTTTTCTTTAAGTCTTTTTTCAAGATCATTTAATTGAATTTTTATAATTTCTTTCATATGTTCTTTGGTTAATGGATGGAATACTACTGTTTCATCAAGTCTGTTTAAGAATTCAGGTTTAAAGGCTTTTCTAACTTCTTCCATTACAGATAGTTTTATTTCTTTGTATTTTTTCTCTTCTGATTCTTCATCGACAAATCCCATTGAACGTTTTGATTTATTAATTGATTCACTTCCAAGATTACTTGTCATGATAATTATAGAGTTTCTAAAGTCCACAATTCTTCCCTGTGAATCAGTTAATCTTCCATCATCCATTATCTGTAATAATAAGTTATATACATCAGGATGTGCCTTTTCTATTTCGTCAAGAAGTATTACAGAATATGGTCTTCTTCTTACAGCCTCTGTAAGCTGACCTCCTTCTTCATATCCAACATATCCTGGAGGTGCTCCAACAAGTCTTGAAACATTGAATTTTTCCATGTATTCAGACATATCAATTCTAACAAGTGCCTTTTCATCTCCGAAAAGATATTCAGCAATTGTTTTTGCCAATTCTGTTTTACCAACTCCTGTTGGTCCAAGGAATAAAAATACTCCTGTTGGTCTTTTTGGATCTTTAATTCCGCTTCTTGCTCTTCTAATTGCCTTGGAAACGGCTTTTATTGCATCATCCTGACCAATAACTCTTTCGTGTAATACAGCTTCAAGATTAAGCAATCTTTCCATTTCAGACATTTCAAGCTTTTTAAGTGGAACGCCAGTCCAATCAGAAACAACTTCAGATATATGTTCATCTGTGATTTCTATAATTTCCTTTTCGGCTTTTTCGCGCCATTCTTTATATTTCTTTTTGTATTTTGATTTTAATTTTACCAATTCTGTTTTTATTTCTTCTATTTTGTCATACTCATCATTTTGAGCGTAATAATCTTTTTTGTTTTCAAGCTCAGAAATTTTATTTAGCATCTTTTTAAGATTTGCTGGTAATGTTAAAGCATTTAATCTGGATCGTGCACCAGCTTCATCTATTAAATCAACAGCTTTATCCGGTAAAAATCTATCTGTAATATACCTTAGTGAAAGATTTACAGCAGCTTCAATTGCTTCATTTGTATATTTTACCTTATGATGTTCTTCGTATTTTGATTTTATTCCTTTTAAGATTTCAATTGCTTCTTCATATGTTGGTTCATTTACATATATTTTCTGGAATCTTCTTTCCAATGCAGGATCTTTTTCTATAAATTTTCTATACTCTGAAGGTGTGGTTGCACCGATTATAGTTATATCTCCACTTGCTAAAGCTGGTTTTAAAACATTTGCAGCGTCCATTGAAGATCCTTCTGCAGCTCCAGCTTCAACTATCATGTGCAATTCATCTATAAACAATATTATGTCTTTATTTTTTTCGAGAATTTGCATTAATTTCTTCATTCTCTTTTCAAATTCGCCACGATACTTTGTTCCAGCAACAAGTGAAGTTAAATCAAGCGAGAAAATACTTTTGTTTTTTAATACTTCTGGAACATCACCTTTTACAATTCTTTCTGCTAAACCTTCAACTATAGCACTTTTACCAACTCCTGCTTCACCGATTAAAACAGGATTATTCTTTTTTCTTCTTGCAAGAATTTCCATAACTCTTCTAATTTCAACTTCTCTTCCTATAATAGGATCGAGCAGATTTTTAGCAGCTTTTTCAGTAAGATCAGAGCCATATCCTTCCAGTTGCTTTATAGCATTTTGTTTTTGTCTTATCCTTTCTTCATTTTCTTCTTCAAACATTGTAATATCTGTTTCCTCGCTTTTTTCTTTATTCATCATGAGATCAGCGAGTTTTTTCCTCATTTCAACAAGGTTTATACCTATTCTTCTTAAAACATGTGCGGCAATACCTTCGCCTTCCCTGCAAATGCCAAGTAATAAATGTTCGGCATCAATTTGAGTTGTTCCTAAAATTTCTGATTCGTCATATGCTAATTCAATAATTCTTTTTGCCCTTGGTGTTGGTTGCGGTGAAGCACCAACAATGTTATGTGTTGCATTTACACCTACAATATTGGTTATTTCAGCTTTGATTTTTCCATATGTAAGATTATAATATGAGAATATTTGAGAAAGGTATTTTCCTCCAACTTTTAATAAACCAAGTAATAAGTGTTCAGTTCCAACGTATGGATGCCCCATAAATCTTGCTTCGTTTTGTGCTTCGATAAATACTTTTGCAGCTCTATCTGTAAAATTATCAAACATATTATCACCTCCGTTTTGCGAATCACTATTAATTCTAACACATTTTATGAAAATTATGAAGTTCTTTCAGTAAAATTTGTGTTTAACATACAAAAATATCAAAAAAAATAATATATGATAAAATTTATCCAATTCTACTTATAAAAACGTTTTTAAACCTTAAAAAATATTTCAAGTATATTTTAAAATAAAGGAGTTTAATTACGATAGACTATTCTATCAATTGGAGGCGATATGATGTCAGAGCTCTTGGTCTTGGGAATCACTATTGTGGCGTATTATTTTATTATTTTTGCAAGAAATGTAAAAAAATCCATTATTACTTTTTTCTTTGGAACATTATTATTTATATTAAAACCTGTTGAAGGACTTGAATTTGAAAATGTTGGTAACATAGTTAGTTTTGAAACACTTGGTATTTTACTTGGTATGATGATTATTGTAGAAATTTTAAAAGAAAGTGGTTTTTTTACATTTGTTGCAATTAATGCCATAAAAATGAGCAGGTATAAATTCTGGGTTGTTATTTTTCTTATTATGCTTGTTATAGCTTTATTTTCTGCTTTTCTTGATAATCTTATAACCATTATGCTTATGGCTCCAATTATCTTCTTGATTGCTGATACTTTAGAAGTTAATCCCATACCATTTTTAATGTTATCCATTTATATAGATAATATTGGCGGTATGAGCACATTGATAGGTAGTCCTTTAAATATTGTTCTTGGATCAATTGGTGAATTGGATTTCGCCACGTTTTTAGGTAAAATGCTTCCAATAACAGCTATTTCGTTCTTAAGTGTATTATTTATATTTAAGGTTACAAATAAAGTGGATTCAAAGGTGTATAATCAGAGATTAAAAGAAAAACTTTCAACTATTGATCCTACAAAAGCAATTGAAAATAAATCATTAATGTATAAGGGGATTATTGTTTTTGCAATAGTTCTGGCAGGGTTTATGTTTCACTCAGCTATAAATATAGATCTTGCATTAATTGCTGTTATTGGTGCATTGACATTGATGTTATTAACACAAAAAGATTTTGAAAGTATGTCAAAAGATTTAGATTGGGACACAATGTTCTTTTATGCAGGATTATTTACTATAGCTTATTCTCTTGAAGAGATTGGTGTTACTCAGGCAATTGCACATTTATTTGATCCGTTAATGGGAACACCAAAAGTATTAATGATAGTTATAGCATGGATTTCAGCGTTTACTATTCCGTTTTTAAGTGCAGTTCCAGGGACATTAATTATGGCACCTGTTATAAAATTACTTGTAATGAATGGAGCGCCATTTGATTTGTGGTATGCATATGCAATAGGGGCAAACCTTGGAACAAACCTAACACCGCTTGGAGCAGTACAAAATCTTGTAGGTGTTTCATTATTAGAAAAAAACTACCAGAAAACCATAACCTTTGCCGAATATATGAAAATGTCTGTGCTTCCAGTTTTGATACCTTTAATCCTCGGAACAGCATATTTAATATTTTTCTTTTAAATATTATAAAAATGAATTAGGTTGTCCAATAATTAAAAACACTCAAACCTTGATTGCTAATCTTCAAAAATTAATTAAAGTCAACCTCAGGGTTGGCTTTTTTGTTTAGTTCATTTTTCTATGATATAATATTTTAGTAAAATAACTTTTATTCTATATATGTATAATTAATATAACTCTTGTTATGGGAGTGATAAGTATGAATAAAGTTATCTTTGAGAAAAAAATAAATAGTATTCAATTTCAGATTGTTGTTGGTGATTTAACAAAAGAAGATGTAGATGCAATTGTTAATGCAGCTAATTCTTATCTTTCACATGGTGGCGGGGTTGCAGCAGCAATTGTGAGAGCAGGAGGATATATTATTCAAAAAGAAAGCGATGAATTGGTAAAAAAGAATGGTATAATTAAAACTGGAAATGTTGGAGTAACTTCAGGTGGTAATTTAAAGGCAAAATATGTAATTCATGCTGTTGGACCGGTATGGCATGGCGGCAATGAAAATGAAGAAGAATTATTATATAATGCAATATATAATTCGTTAAAAAAAGCCAATGAGTTAAATATAAAATCCATATCATTTCCTGCGATAAGTTCAGGTATTTTTGGATATCCTTTTGATAAAGCCTGCGATGTTTATAAAAAGGCTATTGAAGATTTTTCAAAGGAATTTAACCAACCAAATTTAATCCGTTTTTGCTTTATAGATGCCACAAGGGCTCAACGATTTTCTAAAATATTTTAATATGTATAGTATCTGGAGGTTATAATGGCAACTTTAAAAATTAGACCGGAAAAAAAACCCATAAAAAAGAAAAGAAATACTTTATCCGAACATTTAAAAACAATAAAAGCACAAAAAAGCGATGAAGAAAAAATTCATAAGGAATTAAAAAAACTTTCGTTTTCCTCAAATGCTGGAGTTGGATGGTTGAAAATTGTATTTTCCAGCTTTAATTTTTTAATTTCGTTGTTTTTAATTTCAATAATTCTTTTTATAAATTTTGAAAAAGAATTACTTCAAAGTATGCTTGGAACGCATTTTTCTTTTGAAACAAAAGGGATAATGATTCTGGGTATATTGTTTTTATTATATAGTATAATTGAACAATTTAATGCTATTTATTATTTAAAAGAATCTTTAAAATGGTATAGAATAACCTGTATTTTAAAGTTTATAGTTTCGTTATTGATGATTTTTTCTATTGTTTATTTGATATCGAAAAGCGGAATTCAATGGTTTGGTATATCGTTATTTGGAAATACAACGCTTGGTAAAAATAAGTTATTTTATATTCCGAGTATTGTATATCTTACATATTCAATATATCTTTCTCTTTTATCGTATTATGATTTATTAAAGTAAATAAATAATTAAAAATAAAATGACTATAGGAGGTTGTTGCAATGGTAAAACAGGAATATGATGTTGTAATTATTGGAGGAGTAGCAGCTGGAACAAGTGCCGCTGCAAGTGCAAAAAGAGGTAATAAAGACTTAAAAATTGCTATATTTCAA
This sequence comes from Marinitoga sp. 1135, assembly GCF_013363245.1. NCBI lineage: Bacteria > Thermotogati > Thermotogota > Thermotogae > Petrotogales > Petrotogaceae > Marinitoga > Marinitoga sp. 1135. The sequence goes on from NZ_LBEZ01000019.1 coordinate 93,897, forward strand.
AAAGAACCATATATTTCATATGGTGGATGTGGATTGCCATATGTAATTAGTGGCGACGTAAAATCTCCAGAAGCAGTAATAGCTTTAACACCAGAAACATTTAAAGAAAAAAAAGGTGCAGATGTATTTGTAAATCATGAAGTATATGAAGTTGATTTTTCAAATAAGATTTTATATGTAAAATCAGGTGATGAAGAAAAAGAGGTTTCATATAAAAAGCTGGTTATTTCAACAGGTGCTTCACCAATAATTCCTGATTTTAAAGCATGGGGAGAAGAAGGAATATTTAAATTAAGAAATCCTGATGATGCAGCTTCAATTTTAAAATTTATAAATGAAAAAAGTCCAGAAACGGCAATTGTTATTGGTGGAGGATTTATAGGTGTTGAAACAGCAGAAGCTTTAAAATCACATGGTATAGAAATTACGATAATTGAAGGAATGGATCATTTATTGGGAAGTATTGAGCCAGAAATTCATGAAGAGTTTAAAACAGCAATTGAATCAAAAGGTGTAAAACTTGTATTTAATACCTTTGCAAAAGATATTATAAAAGAAAACGGTAAATTTAAAGTATTAACCGATGAAAATACATATGAAGCAGATATGGTAATTGTTTCAATTGGAGTTAGACCAAATACGGCATTTTTACAGGGTAAAGGATTGGAAATGGCTAAAAATGGTGCTATTATAGTTAATAACAAAATGGAAACCAATATAAAAGACGTATATAGCGCAGGAGATTGTGCAACTGTAAATCATTTTATAACAAATGAAAATGTATATATTCCACTTGGAACAACAGCTAATAAACAGGGAAGAATTGCAGGTAAAAATATTTCAGGAGGCAATGACTCATTTATAGGTGTTGTTGGTTCATTAATTACTAAATTTGAAGATATTGAGTATGCAAAGACAGGTTTAACACTTAAAGAAGCGCTTGAAAAAGGATTTGATGCTGAAGCAGTTGTTATAAAATCAGGTAGTAAAGCACATTATTATAAAGGTTCAAAGAAAATATTAATGAAATTGGTTTTCGAAAAGAAAACAGGAAGGATTTTAGGCGCTCAATTTGTAGGTGGCGAAATTCATCCAAGATTAAATGCAATAACTTCATTAATATATAATAACGGTACAGTTGATATGTTAAGAAATATGGACTTAGCATATTCACCACCGTTCTCACCAGTTTGGGATATTGATTTAGTTGCAGCTACTCAGGCAATGAAAAAAATATAAAAAATAAAAAATAAAAAAATAATATGGAGGGTACTCCGTGAAAATTTCTGAATATGTTATTTCTAAATTGGGATTTTATCCTTTTGATTTTGATGGTGAAATTGAAGAAGATTCATATTTAATTTTAAAGTTATTTGATCCACTTAGCGAATCAGAAGAAAGATTATATAAGCGTTTCTTTTCAAGACTATCAAAGAAACCTGTTAAAATAAAACTTCTTAATAAGAAGGAACCAGCGTATATATTAGAAAAATGGCTGGACCTAATTGCCGGTAATAGTGAAGAAAATTATTTAAGGTTTATAGTTCCAGATATAGAAAATAATTCCCTTGTATTTAGAGTGGCTAATAAATTTGCATTTGATAGAGTTAGAAAATATAGAAAAAATGTAGAAAATATTGTTTCGAGGACATTGGGGTATTTACCAGAATATGAGTTTATTTACGATGAATCCTTAAACATAGATTATAATGAATTATCTGACGAAAATGATTTTGATTATCACAATAATGAATATAATAATGAGCATATACCTGTAAATACAGTGCCTCAGGCTGTAGTTAATAATGAATTTTCAGATAATATAAAAAATGAAGATAATGAAAAAGACAAAGTGATTATAGGTTCTTATTTTAAGAAGGTATCTGTGCCTATTGATAAATTAAATGAAGTAATGTATCATACATCTAATGTTGTAGTTGAAGGAAAGGTGTTTTTCAAAGAATTTAACGACAGGGCAATTATTGTTACTTTATATATTACTGATAATAGGGATTCAATAACAATCAAATCGTTTAAAAATAATGCTGAAAAAGTAAATAATGAAATATCTGTAGGAGATAGCATAAAGGTTGAAGGTAAGATACAATATGATGAATTTCAGAAAGAATATGTAATAATACCTTTTAATATACTAAAAACAGAAACAAAAGAAAGAATAGATGATTGTGAAGAAAAAAGAGTGGAATTACATGCGCACTCTAAGTTTAGTGCTCTTGATTCGGTTCTTGATGTAGAAGAGTTAGTTTCAACAGCAGCTAAGTGGGGGCATAAAGCTGTTGCGATTACTGATCATGAAGTTGTTCAATCAATACCAACGTTTTATAGCATTGCTAAAAAGAAGGGTATAAAACCAATTTTTGGTTGTGAAATTAATGTTGTAAATAACAAGGTTTCAATTGCATATAATTTAGATAAAGAATATGGATTTGATGCAGATTTTGTTGTATTTGACTTTGAAACTACCGGTTTTGATCCAAATGCAGAAGAAATAATAGAAATTGGTGCTGTAAAGATTGAGAATGGACAAATTACAGATATTTTCCATAAACTTATAAAACCATCAAAACCTGTTCCTTTGAAGATTCAACAAATAACAGGAATAACCAATGAAATGCTGGAAGACGCACCGGATATATCCGATGTTCTCCCAGAATTTATGGATTTTATAGGAGATAGCATTTTAGTTGCTCATAATGCCAATTTTGACTACAGGTTTTTAAGAAGATGGGTAAAAGAAATAATGGATATAGATCTTGTAAAACCGTATATAGACACATTGGCTATGGCGAGAGCTTTGTTAAATCTTAAAGGTGGGCATTCACTTGATAAAGTGGTTAAGTCTTTGGGCCTGGAAAATTTTGAACATCATAGAGCTCATGAAGATGCTAAAATAACAGCCAAGGTATTTTTAAAACTCCTTGAAAAAGCCAGAGGAAGAGGAATAAAAGAAATAAATTCCTTAATGAATCTTGAAAAAATGATTGATTTTAAAAAGTTAAGAAAGCATCATGCTACTGTGTTGGTAAAAAATAGAACAGGTTTGAAAAATTTATATAAATTAGTTTCTAAAGCACATACAGAATATTTTTATAGGGATACCACAGTTTTATTAAGTGAGTTACTTGAAAATAGAGAAGGGCTTTTAATAGGTAGTGGCTGTACAAAAAACCTTATTTATGAAGAATATTCAAGAGGAGCTTCACAGGATGAAATAAATTCGTTGATTAGTATGTATGATTATATAGAAATACAACCTCTTGACAGTATAGAACATAAAAATGTTGATAAAGAACAGATAAAGGAATTTTATAGGGTAATATATAATAGTGCGAAAGATTTTAATATACCTGTTGTTATGACATCTAATGCGCATTATCTAAATAAAGAGGATAAAAAAATAAGAGATGCGTTAATAATCGGCTCTGCCACAAAAGGCCAGAAAAAACATGTATATAATTCCAATAAATACTTTAGAACAACAAAAGAAATGTTAGATGCAGCATACGAAATATTTGAAGATGAAAACATAGCAAGAGAAATCGTTATTGAAAATACAAATAAAATTGCAGATTTAATAGAAGAAATACAGCCGCTTGAAGGAAAATTGCATCCGCCAATTATTGAGGGTGCAGATGATACAGTAAGACAAATGAGCTGGGAAAAAGCAAAGGAAATATACGGAGATCCTCTTCCGGAAATAGTAAAAGCGCGTATTGAAAGAGAATTAAATTCTATTATAAATCATGGTTATGCAGTTTTATACTTAATGGCCCAGAAAATTGTAAAAAAATCCAATGATGATGGTTATCTTGTTGGGTCAAGGGGATCTGTAGGATCATCTCTTGTAGCAACAATGATGGGGATTACAGAAGTTAATCCTTTGCCACCACATTATGTATGTCCTAAATGTAAATATAGCGAATTTATTACAGACGGTTCTTATGATTCGGGATATGATTTGCCTGATAAAAAGTGTCCACATTGTGGAATTGAAATGAAGAAAAATGGTCAGGATATACCTTTTGAAACATTCATGGGATTTGAAGGTGACAAAGTTCCTGATATTGATTTGAATTTTTCTGGCGAATATCAATCAAGAGCACATAAGTTTATTGAAGAGTTATTTGGTTCTGAACATGTATTTAGAGCTGGTACTATATCTACTGTTGCAGAAAAAACTGCATATGGATATGTAAAAAAATATGCTGAAGAATTTGCACCTGGAATGAGAAATTCAGAAATTTTAAGAATTGCAAAAAAAATTGAAGGTGCAAGAAGAACCACAGGTCAGCATCCAGGTGGTTTAATGATAGTTCCAAAAAATATGGATGTATATGATTTTACACCTGTTCAATATCCAGCAAACGATAAAAAAGCAAATACAATGACAACGCATTTTGATTATCATGTTATCCACGATGATCTTGTAAAACTCGATGCACTTGGGCACGATGATCCTACATTTTTAAAAATGCTCAGTGATCTCACTGGTGTTGAATATTTTAATATAAAAATGGATGACAAAGAAACTATGTCTATTTTTTCTTCAACAAAAGCACTGGGAATAGATTTGAAAAGTGAATTGAAAACAACAGTAGGGACATTGGGAATACCGGAATTTGGAACACAATTTGTTAGGGGAATGTTAGAAGAAACAAAACCCAAAACATTTGCAGCTTTGGTTCGAATTTCAGGACTTTCCCACGGAACAGATGTGTGGCTTAACAATGCAAGAGATTTAATTGTTGCTAAAAAAGCTACAGTTGATGAAGTTATTGCCTGTCGTGATGATATTATGAATTATTTAATACAGAAAGGGTTAGATAAAAAACATTCATTCTTCATTATGGAAAAGGTTAGAAAGGGAAAAGGATTAGCTCCGGAAGATGAAGAGGCCATGGTAAAAAACAAAGTGCCTGAATGGTTTATAGGTTCATGTAAAAAAATAAAGTATCTTTTCCCTAAAGCGCACGCTGCGGCATATGTAAGTATGGCGTTCAGAATTGCATATTTTAAAGTACATTATCCACTTGCTTTTTATGCAACATACTTTTCTGTTAAAGGTGATGAATTTAATACCGCTATTATTTTAAGAGGAAAACCAGCAATTAAGGGAAGAATCTTTGAATTAAAGGCATCAAAGTCACTTGATGTAAAGGAAAAAAATGAATTAACTGTGCTTGAATTGGCATATGAAATGATATTAAGAGGTTTTGACTTTTTACCGCCAGATATATATAAATCAGATGCAAAAAACTTTATTATAGAAGGTAATAAATTAAGAATTCCGTTTATTAAAATACCAAATCTTGGAGAAAAAGCTGCAATTAGTATTGTAAAAGCAAGAGAAGAAAGGAAATTTCTTTCAATTGAGGATTTGTTAAATAGAACAGGAATAAATAAAACAACTGTTGAAACATTTAAAAAAATGGGTATATTAAAAGGATTGCCAGAAAGAAATCAGGTAAATCTATTTGAAAGTCTTATGTGAGGTTGGTGAGAAGTATGCCGGTAACTGTGCTGGTTGTAGATGATTCAAAATTTGATAGGATTATTTTAAAGGATATGCTTGAAAATCTGGGATATATGGTTGTTGGAGAAGCAGAAAATGGAAAAGAAGCTGTAAAAGAGTATTTTAAAACAATGCCAGATATAGTTTTAATGAATCTTATGATGCCTGTTATGAATGGTATAGAAGCTATGACATTTATACTTGAGAATGATCCATCGGCGAATATTATAGTTACATCATCTTCAAGTGAAAAGAAATACGTTACCGAAGCAATAAAAAACGGTGCAAAGGATTTTCTTGTTATTCCTATTAAAGAAAAAAAGTTAATAGAAGCAATAGAAAACATATTATCAGCAAAATAGCGGGATTTACTCCCGCTATTTTTATTTCACATTTTCATAAAAAGTTTTGACAATTAATGTCCATAATTCTGCAGTTCTCGGAAAGTTAAATCCTCCGCCGCCTAATAAGATTACAGGAAATTTATTTTTCTTTGCACATCTTGCCAGTACAACTGATATGGATTTATAAAACCTTTCGCTAAGGTTTATTGATGACATTGGATCATACATATCACCATCTACACCCATTTGAATTATAAGCATTTCCGGTTTAAAGAATCTAATTTCATTTGGAATTGTGGATAAAACCCTTGTCATAATTTCCTGTTCGGATTCACCAGGAGTTATTGGAATATTAAGGTTTGTTTTTTTATTTTCAGAAGTAAATCCGCTTACATATGGATATTGTGTAGAAGGATCCTGATGGATAGATATGGTATACACAGAATCATCGTTTAAAAAAGCTCGTTGTGTTCCATCGCCATGATGAACATCCCAATCAATTATCATAACTTTTGAAAATCCTTTCTTTTGAGCATATTTAGCGCCAATAACAACATCATTGAAAATACAGAACCCTCTTGCTCTATTTTCAAAAGCGTGATGCCAACCTCCACAGAGGTTAACAGAAATTCTTGCATCATCAGTAATTGAATTTATTGCTGTTAATGTTGCGCCAACAGAAAGCCTTGCAGGATTATACATGTTTTTTACAGGTGTTTCAGCAGAACCGCCAATATTTTCTTCAATACTTTTTATATAATCTAAAGTATGGAATAAAGCTAATTCCTCTTTTTCTGCGTATTCTGGAGAAATTAAATTATATTCCAAATCTTCCTCTTTTTTTAGTCTTTCAATACCTTTTTTGCACCTGATACTTCTCAAAGGATGACCGGGACCAAAATCATATTCCATCAATCTTTCATCCCAGATAATATTAATCATAAAATCACCTCTCATTATAGAAAGTTATATTTTCTGATAATATATATTTATTGTAGATAATTATATTATACCTCAAAATTAATACATTTTTCTTCGAAAAGCTATATTAACAAAAGTTGAATTTTATATTTTTATGTGATAAAATCAAAATAATTAGCATAACAAACTTTATGTTGTGCATAAACTTATACGAGGGGGGATAAAATGGAATTCTTGAGCGTCGGGGTACCAGAAGATATAAAAAGGGAATTAAGTGTAGGTAATATTGGAAATGCGTTGTATTTAATTAATAAAATGCTTGAAAGAGACTTGCCAGATTTATTGCGTAAACGGTTAAATTATGAAAAAGAAAGAATAAACAGATTAATACTTGATTATCCATATACAATAGAAGAGGCACGTAAAATTGCAAAAGAAAGAATTAGAGGATTTAAAGATATAGGATTTGAAGAATTGTTTCAAAAAGGGGAATTGGATTATATTATAATTGATGGGAAAGCATATTTTGAAAAAAGATTTGCATATAATATAGGGTTTAAATTTGAGAAGTATAAAAAGTTTGTGAAAAATGATGAAAGTTCCTTAAAAGCGCGGGAATTGCTTCATAGTAGATTGGACGAAATTATAAAAGAAAATTCACCTGCTAAAAAATATAATGTTAGAGCAAAAATTAAAATTTCTCCTATATATGAAAATATTAAAGGTGATATAATAAAAGCATGGTTACCTTTACCAGATGAAAAATTCCAGGTAAAAAATGTAAAAATTCTTGAAACAAGTCACGAAGAGTATAAAGTTTTTAATAAAAATCTTCAAAAAACAATATATTTTGAAGATCTGACAAAAAATCAAAAAGATTTTTTTGTTGAATTTGAATATGAAATTTCAGAACTGATAAATAATATCGATCCTGAAAAAGTAAAAGAAGGTTATCCTGCGGAATATAAAAAATTTCTTGAAGAGAAGCCACCACATATTTTATATACATATTATTTAAAAAAACTTACTAAGGATATTATTGGAGACGAGAAAAATCCATATCTAAAAGCTAAAAAAATATATGACTGGATTACATTAAATGTAAATTATTCATATGTAAAACCATATAGCATATATGAAAATATTCCTCAATTTGTGGCAACAAATCTAAAAGGTGATTGTGGTTTTCAGGCATTACTGTTTATCACCCTTTGTAGAATAGCTGGAGTTCCAGCACGATGGCAGTCAGGTTGGTATATAAATAAATATTTTGCATCTCCGCATGATTGGGCATTATTTTATGTTGAACCATATGGCTGGTTACCAGCAGATTTGTCTTTTGGGGGAGCAAGACGAAATATCCCTGAATATAGAGAGTTTTACTTTGGAAATCTTGATGGTTTTAGGATGGTTGCAAATAATGATTATTATGAAGACTTTGAAAATAAAAAGTATTATAGAAGCGATCCATATGATAATCAGGTGGGGGAATTAGAAACGGAAGTTGAAAATATTTATTCAAATAATTATGAATATAAAATTGAGGTCATAGAATTTAAAAGGGGGGAGAAAAATGAGTAAAATAAAAAAAATTACATTTGAAGTAAAAAAATACGAGTTTCATAAACCATTTCATGTTACAGGTAGCATTTCAAATTATGCAACAAATATAGAAGTTGTTTTAGAAACGGAAGATGGTGCAAAAGGATATGGCGAGGCTTCACCCTCATTTAGGGTAAATGGTGAAAAGGTTGAAGCGTTATATGCTTTGGAATCTTCTATAAATGAATTATTAGTAGGTATGGAAGTTAGAAATTACAGACAGATATTTGATTTAATGGACAAATACTTTGCATCTCCAAGTATTAAAGCTGCTGTCCAATACGCTACACTTGATGCATTTTCAGAAGAAATAAATGTTCCAGTTTATCAAATCTTAGGTGGTGCAAGAACAGAGATTGAAATTGATAAAACTGTAAGTATAGATACAGTCGAAAATATGGTTAGAGATGCTGTTGAAATATATAATGCCGGTCATAGGGTAATAAAAATAAAGGTAGGTGAAGATTTAAAGAAAGATATAGAAGCTGTTGAAGAAATAGCTAAATTAACCAGTGGAGCAAAATATATAGTTGACGCAAATATGGGTTATACACCAAAAGAGGCTATTGAATTTGCAAAGGTATTATATTCAAAAGGGATAGATTTAGGGTTATTGGAACAACCAGTAAAGGCTACCGATTTTGAAGGATTAAAATTTGTAAGATACAATTGTCCATTTCCTGTTGGTGCAGATGAGAGTGCAAAAACTAAATATGATATTATGAGATTAATAAAAATGGAAGCTGTAGACTTTATAAACATTAAATTAATGAAATCAGGTATTTCCGATGCTTTAGCTATAGTTGAAATGGTAAAATCTGCTCATTTACAATTAATGATAGGTTGTATGGGTGAATCAAGTGTTGGAATTAATCAAAGCGTTAATTTTGCGCTTGGAACAGGAGCTTTTGTGTATCATGATCTTGATTCAGCATTACTTTTAAAAGAAGATACCTTTAGAGGGAAATACATTTCAGAACCACCAGTATTCAAAGGAATATAAAACAGATAAAATTTATCCAATTTTAACATGATACCTCTTGACTTTTTGGAGAAAATAGGATATAATAAATTTGTATTAATTACAATTTTATAACTAATTAGGAGGCGGGATTATGAAAAAATATGTATGTACAGTTTGTGGATATATTTACGATCCAGAAGAAGGAGATCCAACAGCAGGTATTCCAGCAGGAACATCATTTGAAGATTTACCAGAAGATTGGGTATGTCCAATGTGTGGTGTAGGTAAAGACTTATTTGAAGTACAGGAATAATAATTAATTAAAGAGGTGCTTTTTTAAGAAGCACCTCTTTTTTATCACCAGATATATTTTTCTTTTAAAATATCCTTTGTAGCTGTTATAACCTGTTGATATTCCTTTTTAATTTCAGGATATAACAATTCAGGGTCAATGGTAAGAATTTTTTCTTTAAAACTTTTTATAATTTCATCTTTAATAATAACCTTATTTTTAAATAAGTCAAGATATTCTTTTATTTTCAATTTTGCGTTATTATTATACTCTTCAATTCTTTTGCTTTCAAGAATATTTAATTTTTTAATTTCGTCTTTTAATATATTGTATTTCTTTTCATTAAAGGGGTTTTTAATAAGTTTATTAAACGAATAATTAATGTATTTGATATCTTTCTGGAAGTTTATATTGTATCTTCTTGAATTTAAATCTTCATACTCAATCTTTACTATTTCTATAAACTTATCAAATACCTTTTCTGTTAACTTTGAAAATTCTGTATTGAGAGTTTGATCATTCGAAAGTTGTCCTTTTTGTATATAATTCCATATTTCATTATATCCTTCAACCATATTTATTAATTTAAAATCATCACTATCAATAAATTTATTAAGGTTTTTAATTTCGTCTATAATAAGCATTTTCTTTTCGGAATTTTTAATTTCCTTTGTTATATCCATTTGTATTTTTGAGAAATATGACTGAATTCCGGAAATTTCAGCGTTTATATTCTTTATGTCTTTTACGAGTTTATTAATATTTGAATTGTTAATCTTTAAAGAGGTTTCAAGAGAATTTATTTTTTTATCAATATTCTCAAATGATTTTTTTAGAGTTATAAAATCATTTTTATTAATAAAACTGGAATTGATTTTATTATTGAGATTTTTTATGTTGGATAAAATTTCATTATTATTACTTGATAAACTTTCAAAATTCTTTGAAAGCTGTTCTATTTTAGAATCGAGAATATTTAATTTATTAATATATTGAGCATAAAAGTCATCATTTTTAGAATTCTTTGTAATATTGATAATGGAAGATGCAATTTTAGAAATTAAAATGTCCTGTTCTTTTTGTTTTTTATTAAGATCAGAAATAAGATAATTAATCTGGTTTAATTTTTCCTCAATACTTTCAATCTTTGAATTAAATTCTTTGGAAATTACAGGTTCAGAGGTATTTTTATTCATATTATTAATTATTTGAGTGCTTTCAAGTGTTGAGAATTTTTTTTGCAATTCATCTTTTATTGAAGTAACAATATCCTCTTTTAAAGAATTATAATCAATATTAACTGGTTTAATTTCAAATTTTTCAAGATTTTTTAAAGCATTTTCCAATCTATCGATAGTATTATTTAAAGCTTTTGTGTCTAATGATTTTAAAGTATCCTTTGTTTCGGCGAGATCGAGTTCTATATCAGGAATTTTCCTTACATTAGAATTTATTATATCAAGTATTTGGAAGTTATTATTTAATTTTTCTAAATTTGTGTTTAGTGTTCCAAGAGAAGAAAGATTATATTCTATATTATTTAAACGCTCTAAAATTATGGCTTCATTTTTATAACGTATGGAAATTACATAAATAATAATTCCTATAAATAATATATTTAGAAACAACATAAACCTGAGGAGTTTTGTGAAATTTTTGTTTTCCTCAATATTGGATTTATTCTTTTTGTTTGGTGATGGTGTATTGGACATATTTTTTACTTCAAGATTTTCATTTCTTTTAAATTCAGTCATTCTATTAAGTCCTCCTTCCCGGTTTTACTACTAGTATTATATCATACTTATTTTGATTTTTATTCTTTCTTTAAAATAATAGTTTTCCGTTTAATTAATTTTTGTTATTAGCATTGATTATATGTTATTGAATGAAAATATAAAAGAATAAATACGATTGAAAATATTTTTTTATGAAAATCTTAAAATATTTATAAGATTAAATTTGGTATAATATAATTTGACAAATTTTTGGAGGTGGAAAAATGCAAAAAGATGAAAAAAAGGTTTCTTTGTTTAATTCATTTAGTTTTAAAATAGGTATATTGATAGTTTTTTTATCAATTACACCTTTATTAATAACTTCTTTTGTATTAAACTATTCAATAAAAAAGCAGGAAAAGATTATTTCGCATAATTTTGAGAATCAGATTAATATTATACAGGAGAGTTATAAAAAACAGTTTGAATCGTATAATAATTTATTAAAAACACAAATTGAAAAATATAATAAAGATATAACCTCTCAGGTTGAATTATTGCAAAAGGATATAAATGGAAAAATAGAAAAATATTTTCTTGAAAATTATGATAATACATTAGCTACATTGTTTTCTGTTTTTGAAAATAAAATAAAAGAAAATACACAAAACCTTGGCGATTTTCTAAATGCAATTTCCAGAAGTGAAAAAATAAAAGAAAAAGCAGCTTCGAGAAGTATATCGATAATAGAAAGATATAAAATTTTACAACCATATGTTGAATTAAATAAATTTGATGGATTGCAACTGTGGCTTGTTAATCCAAAAGTCTTTACCAGAAAGAATGCATTTACAATAAATATAAAAGATACAACATATAAAATTCAAAGAAAAGCAGAAAGCTATTCTCCGGGTAAAGATACATTAAAAAAATTAAATATAACAAATATTGTAAAAGAAGAAAGTAAAAATATTATAGAAAACAATATCTCGTTTGGGAAAAATGAAATTATTACCATTGAAAATAAACCGTATTATGTATCAATAGTACCTGTTTATGATCCTGTTTCAACTCAAAAAATAGTTGGGATATTGGTTGGATTAAGAGCTTTTGATTATAATGATATAGTTTCTCTTGGAAATCTAATAAATGCATATATAGTTGTATATGATAAAAGTGGGAATCCGCTATTTGGAAATATTCCAACATCAGGATTAAAATTTAAACCTTCAAATTCCAATAAGTTTATTACAGAAACATTATTGAAAAAGAAGGCAAGAAGTTATTATACACAATCAAAAATTCTTCCTGATATGTATATTCAAATATCAAAGAATTTAATAGATACAAAGACAGATATCAATATTAATTTAAAAAGCGACTTTGAATTACCACCATTTAAAACAGAAAGTATAGATCTCAATTTGAAAATAGACATGAGCAACGTTTTACAGCTTATTGCAGTAATTATATTAATAATAATAGTGATTTCAATAATTACATCTATAGCAATAGGAAATAGACTTTCTCGGGATTTATCTCTTGTGGCAGATAATCTTGATAATATCTCAAAAGGGAATCTTAATAATATAAAACAATTACACAAAAAGAAAAACGATGAAATAGGGTTAATGATGAATAAAATACATGAAACTCTGGATTTTCTAATTAAAATGTTTAAGGATTTAAATGAAAATGTACAGAGCTTAAATAAAGCTTCAGATGAAATAGATGAATCCTCTGAAAAACTTGAACATACAAAAGAATCAATAGAAAACATAGTAAATAGCGTTCAATCCCTTATGAGTAATCTCGAAGATTTTATAGATTCTCTTGAAAATAGCATAGAAGTATTATTTGAAAATAGCGGAAACCTTTCAAACGAAGCAAATACAATTGAAGCTACAATTGATAAATTAAGTGAATTTAATACAGTAACAGAAAAATTGACCTTTGATACAAAAGAAACAACAAATGTGATAAATAATTTAATTTTAAATCTTGCAGAGAATTTCAATGAATTTACAGTGAAGGTAAATCAAATTTCAGATTTTGTTGTAAAAATTACTGATATAGCAAAACAAACAAATCTTCTTGCATTAAATGCGGCAATAGAAGCAGCAAGAGCCGGTGAAGCTGGTAAAGGATTTGCTGTAGTTGCAGATGAAATAAGAAGTTTATCTGAAGAAACCAATGATACAGCAATAGATATTGCGAATCAGGTAAAAGTAATAACAGAAGATATGAAAAAATTACTGGAAGAAGTTCAGTCATCGAAAGAAAATGTTGTTTCACTTGAAAATACAATGTTGAAATTTGAAAATGGAATGAAAGAAATAAATGAATTAACCAATGAACTTGATAAAGTATTTGATGTATTAAAGAGTATAATAGAAGACCAGAATCAAATATTAAACTCATTTGATTCAAGAAAAAATGATTTAAACAATTTTGTTGAAAGCTCGAAAAAAGAAATATTAGGATTTTCTGAAGTAATAAACAATGAAACTCAAATAATAAATACTCTGATAGCCCAATCAGAAAGATTACAAAAAAGTTCAGAAAAGCTTACATCTATAATTTCATTTTTCAAAGTCGATTAAACTTGGTTAAAAGAATTTAAAGTTGATTATTGAAAAAAATCTAAATTTATGATATAATCCCTCTATACAATATGTATAGGGGGTGTTTTTTTATGAATCATGAAGATGTGTTAAGGATTGTCGAAGCTGAAAAGGTGAAGTTTATCAGATTGCAGATTACAGATATTAATGGTCTGCTGAAAAATGTAGAAATACCTTGGGATGAACTAAAAAATTCCTTTGAAAAAGGAACGATGTTTGATGGCTCATCTATTGAAGGTTTTGTAAGAATCGAAGAATCAGACATGTATTTAAAACCGGACCCGGAAACATTTGCAATCTATCCATGGACAGACAAGGGGTATAAATCTGCCAGAATTATATGTGACGTTTATACAGCTGATGGAAAACCGTTTGAAGGGGATCCTAGATATCGATTAAAAAAAGTATTATCCAGATTAAAAGAACATGGATATGAAGGTTTTGTTGGACCAGAACCAGAGTTCTTCCTTCTTCCCAAAGATCCTCAGACACATAAACCTATCCTTCAATTCCTCGATAATGGAGGTTACTTTGATCTTCTTCCTATTGATCAGGGTGAAGAAACAAGAAAAGATATAGTTCTTGCCCTGGAAGATATGGGAATAAATGTTGAAGCTTCCCATCATGAGGTTGCCCCTTCTCAACATGAAATTGATTTTACATATGATGAAGCGCTAAAAACAGCAGATAATATACAGACATTTAAATTAGTTGTAAAAACAATAGCATTATTAAGGGGATTACATGCAACATTTATGCCAAAGCCATTCTTCGGCGTCAATGGTTCAGGAATGCATACACATCTCAGTTTATTTAAAGATGGAAAAAATATATTCTTTGATCCTGAAAATGATTATGAATTAAGCGATGAATTAAAATACTTTGTAGCCGGTGTATTAAAACATATAAAAGCGATAACCGCTATAGCCAATCCTACAATTAACAGTTATAAACGTCTTGTTCCGGGATATGAAGCTCCTGTAAATATAGCCTGGTCACCAAGCAATAGAAGTGCGTTAATTAGAGTTCCAGCAGCAAGAGGAAAAGGAACCAGAATTGAAGTAAGGAGCCCTGATCCAACAGCAAACTCATACTTATTATTAGCAGCTTTATTTGCAGCTGGTTTTGAAGGTATTCAGGAAAAATTGGAACCACCAAAACCTGTAATATCGAATATTTACCATATGACACCTGAAGAGAGGGATAAAATAGGAATAGACCATCTTCCTGGCAATTTAAAAGAAGCAATTGAAGAATTGAAAAAAGATGAATTAATGAAAGAAGTATTAGGAGAGCATATATTTGAAAAATATATTGAAATGAAGGAACATGAGTGGAAAGAATTTTCAATTAATGTGACTGATTGGGAAATTAATAAATACTTATGGATTATGTAACATTTTTCTATTATAATATAATATGGTTTTAGGGACCTACAATCGGCTGGGTCCCGCGCAACGGGAACCCGCGAACCTGGTCAGGCCCGGAAGGGAGCAGCCATAAGCGGTACTTCCTGTGTGCCGCGGGGGTGCCCAGCCATCTTTATTTATAAGGGGGATTTTTATGAATATAAATAAAAAGTTTTTTCTTTTTTTTATAATCTTTATACCTGTTTATCTGTTTTCGTTAAATCTTGGGATATATTCAGATGGAATATTTCTTGAAGAAACATACAATAACGTTAAAGTAAAGGGAGGATATCCCACTTTTGGTGTATCGTATTTTACAAATACATCGTTAACAACATTTGATATTACAGCAGATTTTAATCTTGATAATCCGCAGTTAAATAATTATGTCTCTGCAACATTTGGAATAAAAACAAACAATTTAAACATTTATTCAGGAATAAGCAATACATTTAATGAAATATCTTCGCGAGATTCCACCACTACGGCAAATATAGGTAATATAATGGCTTATTCAGGAATTCTTCTTGATAGTTATCCGGTATCTGCATATTTACAGTTAAACTTAAAAACATTAAACTGGATAAAAACAGGAGATATAATTACCACATTACCTGCAATTAGAGGAACATTTGAAGATACGTTGTTAATAACTTTTGGAATAAAATATAAAGTACAGATAAATGCAAATAATATAATTATATTTTTCAATTTTGGAAGCAGTTATATAAGTTTTCCAAATGGGTTGACATTATATCAATTTCAAAAGAAATACAATTTTGGAGTGTTAGTTGATTTAAATGAAATCATTAACACTGAGAATCGGGAGGAATAATTTAATGCGTGAAAAAAATGAGAGGATTTTTGGACCTGAAGATTTAAGGGATTTAACGCCGGAACAGGTAATAAAATTATATGGTGAAACAAATAAAAAAAAGAAAGTTGAAAAGAAAAAACCAACAACCTTTCAACATTATTATGTGGAAAATCCAGAATCTGAGTTAAGGGTAAAAGAATTGGAACTCAATTTAAAAAATGGACACACATATATATTTAAAGCACCTACAGGTGTTTATGGAAAAAAAGACATAGACAAAGCTACAAAGGTATTACTTGAATATGCAGAAATAGAAGGAAAAAAAATACTGGATATAGGATGTGGCTATGGAGTAATTGGCATTACATTAAAAAAAGAATATCCTGATATTGAAATATACATGAGCGATATAAACAAAAGAGCAGTTGAATTTTCAAAGATAAATGCAAAAAATAATAATGTTTTTGCCGATATAAGGCAGGGATATTTATATGAGCCGTGGGAGAATGAGAAATTTGATCAAATAATTTCCAATCCGCCAATTGTAGCCGGGAAAAAAGTATGGATGGCATTAATTGATGGAGCATATGAACATTTAAATAATGAAGGTTCATTGCAACTTGTTGCTTTTCACAATAAAGGTGGAAGTAGAATAAAAGAATATATGAAAAAGGTATTTGGAAATGTAATTGAATTAACCAAAAAAGGCGGAATTAGAGTATACAAATCGGTGAAAGAAAAATGATAGAAGTAAAAAATCTTTTTTTTGGATATGAAAATAAAACAATATTTAATAATTTTACTCTCTCTTTTGAACCACGGGTTCCCGTGGGGTTAGTTGGTGCAAATGGAAGCGGTAAGTCTACATTACTAAGAATGATGTGTGGTATTTTAATTCCACAAAAAGGTGAAATATATTATAACAACACAAAAATAAATCATAATGATATAAATTCTCTTTTGTTTTTAAAAAGAAATGTTGGATATATATTTCAAAATCCAGAAAATCAAATAGTTGGAGTTACAGTAGAAGAAGACATAGCTTTTGGATTGGAAAATCTTGGTCTTGAAAGAGAAGAAATGAAAAAAAGAATAAAATGGGTACTTGAAGTAACAGAATTAATAGGCCTTGAAAAAAAGGATCCAAATACGCTTTCCGGAGGTCAAAAACAGCGATTGGCAATAGCTTCGATAGTTGCCATGCAACCTGAATATATATTAATGGACGAACCAACAACCATGCTTGATCCAGAAGGAAGAAAAGAAATATATAAAGTAATAAAAAATCTGATTTCAATAGGGAAAACTGTAATAATAGCTTCTCATCATGCAAGTGATTTAAAGGTTGTCAAAAAAATTATAGCTCTTGAAAAAGGAAAGATAGCATTTAATGGTGATAGAGAACGATTTTATAACTGGTCTGAAAGCAAAAGGTTTAATGTTGAAATACCTTTTGAAAATATAGTCAAAAAATATACAGGACGAACATATGAAGACATGGAGAGAAAAATATGTCAATAGAAATCAGGGATTTAAACTATACATATGCAGAAGGGACACCATTTGAAAGCATTGCATTAAAAAATATAAACTGGAAAATAATTGAAGGAGAAATGTGGTTATTACTTGGAAAAACAGGTTCGGGTAAAACCACACTTATTCAAAATATTAATGGTTTATTAATACCCAAAAATGGTGAAGTTATAGTAGACGGATTAAAAACATCAGATAAAAACGTTAATATAAAGGATATAAGAAAAAATGTAGGAATAGTATTTCAATATCCAGAAAATCAATTTTTCTTACCAACAGTATTAGAGGAAATTTTATATGCGCCGAAAAATTTTGGAATAGAAATTTCAAAAAATGAATTGCTGGAAATTTTAAAAATTGTAGGATTAACTCCAGAATTTTTAACCAGAAATCCTTTTAGTCTTTCAGGTGGCGAAATGAGAAGAGTGGCAATAGCTTCTGTCCTTGCGTATAATCCTAAATATATTGTATTTGATGAACCTACTGTCGGGCTTGATTATAATGGTAGAAAAAAAATATGGCAGATTATTGAAAATTTAAGAAAAGCAGGTAAAACAATAATAATTGTTACACATTGGATAGATGATTTAATTTCATTTAAGCCGAAAGTTTTACACATTCAAAATAGAGAAATAAGCTTTAAAGGTGAATTTAATGATTTTATAATGCTTGGTGAAGAAGAATTGAAAAAAAGAAGTATCTCACTATCAGAAAAATTGAAATTATACTATTGTTCATTAAAAAATAATATAACGTTAGAAAAATTATTTCAATATTGAAAAGAATAGACGTTGACTAATTAGAAAAATCATGTTATAATACTATCAGTCTTGGGAGGTCGTCTAATGGCAGGACAGCGGACTCTGGATCCGCCGGTGGAGGTTCGAGTCCTCCCCTCCCAGCCATTCACCTAATTTTAGGTACACGCCTGTAGCTCAATTGGTAGAGCGGCGGTCTCCAAAATCGCAGGCTGGGGGTTCAAGTCCCTCCGGGCGTGCCAAAAAAAGTGGGCCATTAGCTCAGCTGGTAGAGCGGCTGACTCTTAATCAGTAGGCCGTGGGTTCGAATCCCGCATGGCCCACCATTTTATTTATTAAAGTCAAAGTGTAAAGCGGAAGCCACCCATATGCTTCCCACCTCGGGCAAATAAGCCGTCAGGGGTTTATTATTTAGCGTATAATAATATATCTGGGAAATATATGGGTGGATTCTATCCACCCATTTTTGTTTATTTTTTTTAATACAAACGAACAGGAGGGATAAGTATTAAAAAATCGAAAGATACAACGATTAGAAACGAAGACATTAAGGCGAAGGAATTAAGGGTTATTGGAAGTGATGGAAGTCAACTGGGAATAATGGAAACAAAAAAAGCATTACAGTTAGCTTATCAGGAAGGACTCGATTTAGTATTGGTTGCACCTAATTCCAATCCACCTGTTGCCAAAATTATGGATTATGGAAAATACAAATACGAAAAGGAAAAGAGAGAAAAGGAAGCTAAAAAGAAGCAGAAAAAACAGCAATTAAAAGAAATGAAGTTCAGATTGAGAATCGATGAACATGATTTTAATACAAAAGTAAAAAGAATTAGAGATTTTCTCGAAGCTGGTAATAAAGTTAGAGCTGTTGTAATGTTCCTTGGTAGGGATATAATGTTTACCGACAAAGGTAAAGAAATATTAGATAGGGTTATCGAAAAGGTTGAAGATATTGCAGAAGTAACTCGAGCGCCAAAAATGGCAGGGCGAGATATGGATATGATTTTATCTCCGAAAACAAAAAAATAATGTTTAAAAAGGAGGAATAATTATGAAAGTTAAAAGACATTCAGCATCAAGCAAAAGATTTAAGGTTACAGGATCAGGAAAAATCAGAATGAGAAGATCAAATGTTGGACATAACACAAGAATTAGAGGAAAAAAGAGAATGAGAAGGTTACACAACTATAAAGATGTTCCAGCAGGATTAAATGAAAAAGTAGAAAGATTACTCGGTTTAAAATAATAAAAATAGAAAGGAGAGAACATAAATGAGAGTTAAAAGAGCAGTTCATGCAAGAAAAAAGAGAAAAAAATATCTTAAAGCTGCTAAGGGTTACAGAGGAGCTTTAAGCAGAAGATATGTATTAGCAAAACAGCAATTCTTCAGATCAGGAAAATATGCATATGCAGGTAGAAAACAGAAAAAGAGAGATTTCAGAAGATTATGGATTACAAGAATTAATGCAGCTGCAAGAAATGAAGGATTAAAATATAACGAATTAATTCATGGTTTAAAATTAGCAGGTGTTAATATCAACAGAAAGATGTTATCAGAACTTGCTGTAAATGATTACGAAGCATTCAAAGAATATGTAACAATTGCTAAAGAAGCTATATCCAGGTAATATAAAAAGCCACCTATAAAAGGTGGCTTATATTTTATATTTATTGTGTTCTCATAAATATAGTATTAATGAGATTGAGAAAATCGGTATATAATATTTTCTCATCACCTGCATAATAAGAAATTGGTTGAATGGTTTTTGTTTTTATTGTTTTATTTACATCAAAAGTAATTTTAAACCTCACATATTTTCCAAAATAATAAGCATCACCCTGAAAGATTACATATAATTTTCCGGGTTTTCTAACGCATTTCCATTCTGGATTAGAGAAAAAAGCATTAAAATATGGTCCGATTTTTTTATCGGGAAATCCATAGAAATTACTATTTTTAATTATTTTAATACATTCATTGTCAGTTAAATTTGTATTATTTAAAAGATCTTTTAGAAACACGTTATACATTATAAATAGCGTAATTGTGACGGTTATAAATGAAGCAGAAATAATAATAATTATATTCTTCAAAAAATTTGATTTGATAATATCACCCCCTGATAATTAATTCTATATTGTATAAAAAATTCCCTTGAATTCTTAACAACATTAAAGTATAATATAGGTAATAATCAATTTTCGAGAACTGGGAGGGAGAAATATGGATATTGGAAAAAGATATACTCCAAATGAAATAGAAACAAAGTGGTACAAAGTTTGGCTTGACGAAGAATTGTTTAAAGCAAAAGGTGAAGGTAATGGTAAATTTTCTGTTGTGATACCTCCTCCTAACATTACTGGAAAAATTCATATGGGACATGCTTTGAATATTTCCCTTCAGGATATAGTGACAAGATTTAAAAGGATGCAAGGTAAGGATACATTATGGTTACCTGGTGAAGA
This sequence comes from Marinitoga sp. 1135, assembly GCF_013363245.1. NCBI lineage: Bacteria > Thermotogati > Thermotogota > Thermotogae > Petrotogales > Petrotogaceae > Marinitoga > Marinitoga sp. 1135. The sequence goes on from NZ_LBEZ01000019.1 coordinate 114,878, forward strand.
CCATGCAGGTATTGCGACTCAGCATGTTGTAGAAAAGTTCCTTATGCAAAGCGAAGGAAAAAGAAAAGAAGATTATGGCAGGGAAGAATTTATAAAAAGAGTATGGAATTGGGCAAATGAATATAGAGAACATATAAAAAAGCAAATAATGGCAATAGGTGCATCTGTTGACTGGTCAAGGGAAAGGTTTACACTTGATGAAGGTTTAAATAAAGCTGTAAGAAAGGTATTTGTTGAATTATACAATGAAGGATATATATATAAAGGAAAATATATAGTAAACTGGTGTCCAAGCTGTGGCACAGTTTTATCAGATGAAGAGGTTGAACATAAAGATGAAAAAGGTGCATTATATCATATAAAATATCCAATAAAAGGTGAGGATAATTATATAATAATTGCAACAACAAGGCCAGAAACAATGTTAGGAGATACAGCAATAGCTGTACATCCATCAGACGAAAGATATAAGGATTATGTTGGAAAAGTAGCTATATTACCATTAGTAGGAAGGGAAATACCAATAATCGCAGATAAATATGTTGATCCATCATTTGGAACAGGTGCTTTAAAGGTTACGCCTGCACATGATCCAAATGACTATTTACTTGGTCAGAGACATAATCTTGAATCAGTTCAAATAATGGATGAATATGCAAAGATAAATGAAAATGGTGGAAAATATGCCGGAATGACAAGAGAAGAAGCAAGAAAGGCTGTAGTTGAAGATCTTGAAAAAGAAGGATATTTATTAAAAATAGAAGAATTAGAACATTCAGTTGGTCATTGTTACAGATGTGATACAGTAGTTGAACCATTCCTCTTAGATCAATGGTTTGTAAAAATGAAACCACTTGCAGAAAAAGCAATAGAAGCTGTAGAAGACGGAGACATAAAATTCTATCCTGAAAGATGGAAAAAGGTATACCTTAACTGGATGAATGAAATAAGGGATTGGTGTATTTCAAGACAATTATGGTGGGGACATAGAATACCTGTATGGTATTGTGAAGATTGTGGACATATAAATGTTTCTGAAGAAGATGTACATAAATGTGAAAAATGTGGATCCACAAATCTAAGGCAGGATGAAGATGTACTTGATACATGGTTTAGCTCTGCATTATGGCCATTTTCAACATTGGGTTGGCCAGAAGAAACAGAAGATCTCAAAAAATACTATCCAACTGATTTGTTAATGACGGGTTTTGACATAATCTTTTTCTGGGTAGCAAGAATGATTGTAATGGGAGAAAAATTCATGGGAGATAAACCATTCTCAGATGTATATATTCATCAACTTGTAAGGGATAAACATGGACGAAAAATGTCAAAATCCCTTGGAAACGGTATTGACCCACTTGAAGTTATTGAAAAATATGGTGCTGATCCAATGAGATTTGCACTGGCAATTCTCGCGGCACAGGGAAGGGACATAAAATTAGATCTTCAAATAATTGATTCATATTCAAAATTTGCAAATAAAATATGGAATGCTACAAGGTTTGTATTGTTGAATATGGATGATTTTGAAAAGATGGAATTAAAACCGGAAGACTTAACCCTTGAAGACAAATGGATGCTTACAAGATTGAATAAAACAATAAAAGAAGTTACAGAAGCAATAGAAAAATACGAGTTTAACATTGCAGCAAGAGCATTATACGATTTCTTCTGGAATGAATACTGTGATTGGTATATAGAAGCTGTGAAAAATAGATTAAAATCAGAAGATAAAAAACTTGCACAAAATGTATTGGTTCGTGTTTTAGACTCTTCGTTAAGATTATTGCATCCATTTATGCCATTTTTAACAGAAGAATTATGGCAGAATTTACCAAAGATTACAGATGAAAAGTATCTTGTAACTGCAAAATGGCCAGAGTATAATGAAAACTTCGTATTTGAAAATGAAGAAGCAGAATTTGAAAAGATAAAAGCATTTATTAGAGGTATAAGAAATGTAAAAGCTGATATAAATATTCCACAGATAACAAAGGTTGAAATAGCATATAAAACTTTAAGCGATAATGACTGGATAAAGAGAAATGAAAAGACAGTTAAAGAATTGGCATTTGTAACAAATATAGAAATAGTTTCAGAAAAACCTGAAAAATCTGCAACATCATATGTTGATGAAGATGTTGAAGCATACGTAAAGCTTGGGGAACTTATTGATATAGAAGCTGAAAAAGAAAGATTAAACAAAAAGCTTGAAAAACTCAATAAAGAATTCCAGAAATACGATAAAAAATTAAATAACAAAAACTTTATTGAAAGAGCTCCTGAAGAAGTAATAGAAGAAACAAAAGAAAAATTTGAAATGGTAAAAAGCCAGATTGAAAAATTAGAAAAATTATTAAGGGAGTTAGATTAAATGATAGAGTCACTTCGAAAGGCTGTAGAGTATATATACGATAGGCGTGGTGGCACAAGAATAAAGTATGGTTTAGATAGAATAAACAAATTATGTGAATTATTGGGGAATCCTCAAAGGGATTTCCCTGTTATTCATGTAACAGGAACAAATGGTAAGGGAAGTACATCAAAAGCTATACATGAGATATTAAAAGCTCATGGGTTAAAAACAGGAATATTTACCTCTCCGCATTTAACCAATATAAAAGAGAGAATAAAAATAAACGGAAAATCCATAACAGAAAAGGAATTTGTTTCAATTCTTAATGATATGATTATTCCAATTGAAAAAATGGATGCCATGTCAGAAGATATGTCGCCATCATTTTTTGAAATTATTACCGCATTGGCATTAAAATATTTTTCAGAACAAAATGTTGATGTAGCTGTACTTGAAGTAGGACTTGGAGGAAGACTTGACGCTACTAATGTTGTAAATTCTGAAGTTTCTGTTATTACAACAGTACAATATGATCATACAAGTTTACTTGGAGATACATTAGAACAAATAGCCTATGAAAAAGCCGGAATAATAAAACCTGATAATTATTTAGTATTAGGGAATATAAATGAATCTTCAAAAGAGGTAATATTTGAAAGAGCCAATGAAGTTGGAATAAGAAAAGTATTTGAATTTGAAAAGGACTATAATTTTAAAAATCCCATATATTCATTGAATTGGAATTCAATTGATTATAAGAGCATATATACAGAAATTCCCGGGCTTGTATTCAAAGCAAATGGAACATATCAACCATATAATGTATCCACAGCTGTTATGGCAGTAGAGGCATATATGGAAAAAAAAGAGTTAAAATTTGATATTGAAAAAACAAAAAAAGGATTAAAAAACTTTTTATGGGAAGGGCGTTTTGAATTAATAGAATATAATGATAAAAAGGTTATATTAGAAGGAGCGCACAATATTTCTGGAGCTTTGGCATTAAAAAATTCAATTAAAATATACACAAAAAACTTCAAAAAAGCAGCTTTAATTGGAATATTAGATGATAAAGATTTTGAAGGAATGGTAAAGTTAATGGCAGATAACTTTGATTATATAATAGTTACTCAGGTTCCAAATAAACGATCTTCAAATCCAGAAGCAGTATATAAAGCATTTAAAAAATACTCAAGAAACGTTACATATATTCAGGATCCAATAAAAGCCTTTGATTATTTACTTACCATTCCGTATGATTATTATTTTGTTACAGGTTCTCTTTATTTGGTTGGAAAAATAAGAGGATATATGTTAAATCTGGAGGAAATATAATGATTAGAAAAGTAAGAGGAAAAGTGGAAAAATTAACTCCAGACGAAATAATAATAGAATCTGGAAATATGTTTTTTGAAAGTATTCCAACATACAGGATTTTAGAAAGATGTGAAATAGGAAAAGAATATGTGTTTGAAACACATCTTGAAATATCAGAATGGAACATAGCTTTTTATATGTTTTATGATGATATTGAAAGAAATATATTTCTTAATTTAAAAAAGGTTTCAAAACTTGGTGGAAAAAGTGCATTGAAAATTCTTCAGAAAATAGATGTAGAACAATTAATAAATATGATAGCTTCTCAGGATGTAAAGGGATTATCTAAACTTCCTGGAATAGGTAAAAAAACAGCAGAAAGAATAATCAACGAATTGGGTGAAAATCTTGAAACCTTACCTGTAAGTGGAGAAAGTACAAAATTAAAAGATGCTCTTGAAGCTCTTGAAGCTCTGGGATTTGAAAAAAACAAAGTATTTAATGTATTAAAGGAAATAGATATAGAAAAATTGACGCTTGAGAATATAATTACACAAGCTTTGAAGAAATTGTGATAATATCTTAATTTTAATTAATGAAAATAATGTTAAAATATAGAATGTCGGGGGTGTGCTATGAAAGTATTAATTCTGGCAGCTGGTCTTGGAAAAAGGATGAAATCAAAATATCCAAAGGTAATGCACAAAATTCTTGAAAAAGAATTGGTAAATTGGGTAATAGATACTGCGAAAGAATTAAATCCTACAGAAATAGGAGTTGTTCTTGGATATAAAGGAGAACTTGTTGAAAAAATACTTCCAGAAGGAATAAAGATTTTTTATCAAAAAGAACAATTGGGAACTGGTCATGCTGTAATGTCAGCTGAAGAATTTTTAAATGACGAAGATATATTAATATTATATGGAGATACACCATTAATTACCGCTTCAACATTGTCGAAGTTAATTGATAAACATAAAAATACAAATGCAGATGCTACAATTCTAACCGCAATTTTAGATAATCCTGCTGGATATGGTAGAATAGTAAAAGATGAAAATGGAAAGTTCATAAATATTGTAGAAGATGCTGATGCATCAGAAGAAGAAAAGAAAATAAAAGAAATAAATTCAGGTTTCGTTATATTTAAGGGAGATAAGCTAAAAAATGCATTAAAAGAGTTAAAACCAAATAATAATCAAGGTGAATATTATCTAACAGATGTTCCTAAAATGCTAGAAAATGTGGAAACATATGTTTTAGAAGATTTTTCAGAAGCGTTGGGAATTAATAATAGAATTCAGCTGACAAATGCTGAAAAAATATTAAGAAAAAGAATACTTGAAAATTTAATGCTAAACGGAGTTACAATAACAGATCCCGATACAGTATATATAGGTCCTGACGTAAAAATAGGGCAGGATACAATAATTTATCCAATGACATTTATATATGGAAAAACAGAAATAGGTGAAGATTGCGAAATAGGTCCTATGACACGAATAAATAATTGTCAAATAGGAAATAACGTGAAAATATTGCGTTCAGAATGTGAAGATGCTATAGTGAAAGATAATGTATCCGTTGGGCCATACTCCAGATTAAGAACCGGAACAGTATTAAATGAAAAGGTAAAAATAGGAAATTATGTTGAAACGAAAAAAACAATAGTGGGTAAAGGTTCAAAAGCACAACATTTAACCTATCTTGGTGATGCGACAATAGGTGAAGATGTAAATATAGGTGCTGGAACAATTACATGTAATTATGATGGAAAAAATAAACATAAAACATTTATTGGAGATAGAGTTTTTGTAGGTAGCAATACAGCATTGGTAGCTCCAGTAAAAATAGAAAATGATGTTTTAATAGGTGCTGGTTCAACAATAACAGAAGATATACCTGAAGGTTCACTTGCACTTGGAAGAGCAAGGCAGGTAACAAAAGAAAATTGGGTATTTAATAAGAGGGAGAAAGGAGAGTAAAAATTATGCCTTTTTCAATGGCCCACGAAATTAAAATATTTTCCGGTTCAGCTAATCAGCCATTAGCTGAAAAAATTGTTCAGTATCTTGGAACAAGATTAAGTGAAGTAGAACTTGGAAGATTTGCTGATGGTGAAGTAAATCTTCGAATTGGTGAAACAGTTAGAGGACTTGATACATTTGTTATTCAGTCAACCTCTTCACCTGTAAATGAAAGCTTAATGGAATTACTTGTAATGATTGATGCATTAAAAAGAGCATCAGCAAATTCAATAGCTGTTGTAATTCCATATTTTGGTTATGCGCGTCAGGACAGAAAAGCAAGAGGTAGAGATCCAATATCAGCAAAACTTGTAGCCAATCTATTGACTGTTGCAGGAGCAACAAGAATAGTAACAATAGACTTGCATGCGGAACAGATTCAGGGATTCTTTGATATACCTGTTGATAATCTTATGGGATTTCCTGTATTTGTAAATTATTTTAGAAATGAATGCGAAGATTTTGATGAAGAAAATTCCGTTGTTGTTTCACCAGATGTTGGTGGAGTAAAAAGAGCAAGGAAATTTGCAGAAAAAATGAATTTACCACTTGCAATACTCGATAAAAGAAGACCAAAAGATAATGTAGCAGAGATAGTCAATATAATTGGTGATGTAAATGATAAAGTAGCTATAATATTTGATGATATAATAGATACAGGAGGATCGTTAGTTGGAGCAGCAGAAATGCTCGTAAAAAATGGCGCTAAAAAGGTTATAGCGTGTGCAACTCATGGAGTTCTTTCCAAAAATGCAAAGGAAAAGTTACAAAATTCAGTAATTGAAAAAATATATGTTACAGATACAATATATCATAATGATTTGCCGGACAAATTTGAAGTATTAAGCGTATCTTCAATTCTCGGTGAAACAATTGCAAGGATCAAAAATAATTTATCAGTAAGTATACTCTTTAAATAAAATAATTTATTAACATAGGAGGGATTAAAATGGCAAAAGTATACCAGCTAAAAGCTATTGAAAGAAAAGAAGGAGAAAAAGCAAATCACATCAAAAAAGAAGGTTTTATTCCCGCTATAGTCTATGGACCTGGTTTAGAAGGCGGAAATATTGCTTTAAAGGTTTCTTCTGTTGATGCATTCTTAATGATTGAAAAAATTGAAGAAACAACACCTATTCAATTAAACATTGAAAAGGAAAATGGTGAAACATATTCAGTAACAACATTCTTAAAGACATTACAGAGACACAAAGTATCAGATAAACCAATTCACATTGATTTCTATGTTCCATCAGCAGGACATAAAATGCACCTTAACATTCCTATTGAATTTACAGGTGAAGCAAAAGGATTATCAAGAGGCGGTATGTTAGAAATCCACTACCACGAATTACCAGTTGAAATATTACCAAAAGATATTGTAGAAAAATTCGTAGTAGATATTTCAGAATTAGATCTTGGAGATCATATTACAGTAAAAGACCTCAACATATCTGAAGAAATAGATGTATTACTTGACCCAGAAGAAGTTGTTATAGCTGTTACAGAACCAAGAGCAGCTGAAACAACAGGTGAAGAAGAAACAGAAGAAGCAGAAGGAGAAGAAGCTTAATTAAACTATGAAAATAATAATAGGATTAGGTAATCCAGGCCCACGTTATGTCTTTACAAAGCATAACGTGGGGTTTTTGGTTATCGATAGATATTATGAATTAAATAAGCAGATATTCAAAAAAATTGAAAAAAACACCTTTGAAGGATATATAAATGATGATATAATATTAATAAAACCGCTTACATATATGAATTTAAGCGGAAAGGTGTTTTTTGAACTGAAAAATTATATAGAAGAAATATCACCGGAGAATATACTGGTAATATATGATGATATATCCATTGATCTTGGGAAGATTAGAATAAGACCAAATGGTTCTGCTGGAGGTCATAATGGATTAAAATCCATTATCTCCGTACTTGGTACAAAAGACTTTCCAAGGATACGCGTTGGAATAGGGCCAAAACCAGAAGGAATAGACCTTGCAGATTATGTATTAAGTGAGTTTACAAATGAAGAAATGTATAAATTATACAAAGTAATAGATAAAACAGTAGATGCAATAAACATTATTCTCGGAGGAAAAATAACAGATGCAATGAACAAATATAACAATCGTGATTTAACTGGAGATGATTAAATTGAAATGTCAATTATGCAAAACCAATGAAGCGGAAATAGTCCAGAAATTTGATTATGACGGAATAATGACTGAAATTGGATATTGTCAAAAATGCATGAAGGAAATTATGAGATTTCATCTTTCTCCAGTAAATGAAACAACGATAAAATTCTTTACTACAAAACTTTTTTTTAAAAACCATTCAAAATTTATGGAATCCTCGGTTGAAATTAGCGGGGTAAAAACATGGGTATTATCAGAAGGGCCTATACATTCAAAGCGCTTAATATTTAAAGAAGATGAAAACTCAAAAATACGAGATACGCAAACAGTAATTGAAAGAACATTATATTATTTATCTAAAGAATATGAGGCAGCCAGAAAAAACAACGATATAGATAAAATGGAAGCAATAGAAAAGATTATAAAAAAATTAAAAAGAATGCTTAAATAAAAAATCCCCTCTATTTGGAAAACCAGATAGAGGGGATTTATAAATATTAAATTTAAATAGCAGTTTTACTATAACGTTTAGCTTCTTCTATTGTATCTAAAATAAGCATAAGATTAATAACCTTGGTAATTTTTAAGATATTTTTAATCATAGAATTTATATTTATAAAAATCAATTTATTATTAAAATGTCTGGCTTTTTGAATTAAAGTAATAATTATTCCAAGTCCGTTACTATCCATATAATATACATTTGAAAAATCCACAATAATATTACTATCCTTTATATCTAAAATTTCCTCTAATTGTTTTTTTACAAATTTTCCATTTTCTATATTCAAATTATCATTAAATTTTAAAAGATAATAATTATTAAATTTTTCTATATCACAATATTTCTTCATTTCCATCACCTCCGACATTAAATATATCGTCTATAAAATCAGTTGCTTTAATAAACAAAAAAAGTGAAATAATTATATAATTTATGATATAATATTTCTATAAAAAATAACAAAATGAAAAGGAGGGGCAAAATGACAATACTAAATCTAAGCGGAATTGTATTTGGTCTTGTGGGGATTGTATTTACAATCTTTTTAACCTTTAAAGTACTTGAAAATTCACCGGGAAACGAAAAAATGCAAAAAATTTCTGGTGCCATTCAGACAGGTGCAAGAGCATTTTTGATTTCAGAATATAAAATCCTTTATGTAATTGTTGGAATAATATTTATATTATTGGGACTTACCAATGGCTGGATGATGGCGCTTGCATTTTTCCTGGGTGCAACCTTATCAGTTTTATCAGGTTTCTTTGGTATGAGTATTGCTACAAAAACAAATACCAGAACAGCTCAGGGAGCAATTCATTCTTTGAGTAATGGATTAAAAATAGCATTTAATGGTGGAGCTATAATGGGAATGACAGTAGCTTCATTGGGATTATTTGGTTTAGGACTCGTTTTTTATCTCACAAATGGCGATACCATATCAATGAGTGGCTATGCAATGGGAGCTTCATTGGTAGCGTTATTTGCAAGAGTTGGAGGAGGTATATTTACAAAAGCTGCAGATGTTGGTGCAGACCTTGTAGGAAAGACAGAAGCAGGAATTCCAGAAGACGACCCAAGAAATCCAGCTGTTATTGCTGATAATGTTGGTGATAATGTTGGTGACGTTGCTGGAATGGGAGCAGATTTATATGAATCATTTGTAGGTTCAATATTCTCTGCTTCTGCATTAGGGGTTATATTATTCAGCGAAAAAGGTGCAACATTTCCATTTATTGTAGTATCAATAGGTATAATATCTGCAATTATAGGAATTTTGGTGTTTAATTTTAATCTAAAAGACAAAGAAAATGTAGATCCTTCAAAAGCTTTACATTTTGGAATGTATATAGCAAATATACTCACATTAATAGGAGTATTTTTTCTATCATTAATATTCTTAAAGACATTAAAACCTTTTTATGTTATATTTCTGGGGATGGTAGTGGGAATGTTAATAGGTTCAATAACAGAATACTATACAGCAAAAGAACCTGTAAAACATCTTGCTAAAAGTGCAGTAAGCGGAGCTGCGCCATTACTAATAAATGGTATGGCTGTTGGTATGGAATCTACAGCTATTCCTGTAATATTAATATCTCTGGCAACAATAGTATCGTATAATCTTCTTGGATTATTTGGAATAGCGCTTGCAGGTGTAGGAATGCTTGCAACACTTGGAATTACTTTAGCAATAGATGCATATGGCCCTATTGCCGATAATGCAGGTGGTATTGCACAAATGGCAGAGCTTGAACCATATGTAAGAGAAAGAACCGATGCTTTAGATGCAGTTGGAAATACAACAGCTGCAATAGGTAAAGGATTTGCAATAGGTTCAGCTGCATTAACTGCTTTAGCATTATTTGCTTCATATACAAAGGTTGTAAACCTTGAAATAATAGATCTTGCAAAATCGCAGGTATTTATAGGTGCATTAGTTGGTGGAATGTTACCATTTCTTTTTTCATCAATGGCAATGAAAGCTGTTGGTGATGCTGCAGAAATAATGGTTGAAGAAGTAAGAAGACAATTTAGAGAAATTGTAGGATTAATGGAAGGAAAAGCTGATCCTGATTATTCATCATGTGTTGCCATAGCAACAAAAGGCGCTTTGAAAAAAATGGTATTACCTTCATTATTAGCTGTATTTATGCCAATAATAATGTTCTTTATACTTGGAAAAGAGGCAGTAGCCGGTATGTTAGTTGGAACAACAGTATCAGGTGTAATGCTTGCAATATTCATGGCAAATTCTGGTGGTGCATGGGACAATGCAAAAAAATATATTGAAACAGGCGAATTTGGCGGTAAAGGTTCATTTGCACATAAGGCAGCAGTTATTGGAGATACTGTAGGAGATCCATTTAAAGATACCGCAGGCCCTGCTATTAACATACTTATTAAATTAATGTCTATAGTTTCTATTGTTGTTATTCCTATATTAATAAAAATCTTTCAATAAATGAAAGGGGGATTAAGATGAAAAGAATAGCTGTTTTGAATGTAGGTGGAGATTGTCCGGGATTAAATTCTGCAATTAGAGCTTTAGTAAGAAAATCTGCAATTGAAGATATTGAAGTACTTGGAGTATATGATGGGTTTAAGGGATTTATTGAAGATAGGGTATTTATAATGACAAAAGAACACGTTTCGGGTATCCTGGAAAGAGGAGGAACTATTTTAGGTTCTTCAAAATTCGATCCCACAAAAAATCCTGAAGACTTTAAAAAATTGAAAGATAATTTTGAAAAATACCAGATTACAGCTTTTGTTATTATGAGTGGGCATACAGGAACATCAATAGCTTTAAAGCTTTCTGAAGAAGGTATGCCATCTGTAGTTATTCCAGCAACAATAGACAATGATCTTCCATGGACAGATTTTAGCATAGGTTTCTTTACAGCATTGGAAACTGTTACTAAAACATTGGATGCACTTCATTCAACAGCAAGTGCAGGACATAGAGTTATTGTTGTTGAAGTTGCAGGTGATGAAGCAGGATGGCTTGCAACAATAGGAGGGTTAACAGGAGGAGCTGATTATATACTTATACCAGAAATTGAATTTAATCCGGAAAATTTATTAAAAAACATAAAGAAAAGATACGATGAAGGAAAAAAATTCTCAATAGTAGTAGTTGAAGAAAAATGCCCTCTTGACGAAAAATTAAAGGATATAAAAGAAAAGTTGCCAGAAGGTTCAACCCCTTCAGACATAATTTCAAAATATATAAAAGAAAAATTACCAACAGTGGAATGTAGAAATGTAAACCTTGGATACATGCAAAGAGGTGGAGCACCTGTTTCATTTGATAGGCTTATTGCTACAATGTTCTCAACAGCGGCAATAGAATATGTTAAAAAAGGAAAAGTTAATGTAGCTTTATCTTTAAAAGGATTTGAAATTACAGATGTACCATTCTCAAAAGAATTGTTAGAAAATAAAGATATTGAACCAAAAATATATGATATGGCTAAAATATTCTTTTAATTAAGTAAAAAATATTGGGCAGCTTAACAGCTGTCCAATATTTTTTTATGGTATAATATGGATAGAAGGCGGTGATAAAATGAAAAAACCACATTTTTATTTTCTTCTATTTCTGTTAATAATAAGTATAATATCTTTTATTAATATTAATTATGCTTATTATATAATGGAAGGTTTAACTTCCATATTACTTGTTTTTTTAGCAGCATTTTCTGTAAAATATGTAAATAAATTTTTTACCGCCGGAATAATAATGTTTTTAGTAGAAAACACCCTTGAAATTATAAATGAATTTAAACCTTTTAATATCTTTTTCTGGCAAAATATTTTAATTATATATGGAACAGTATTTTTGATGTTTGGATTGTATAAATTCTATAAAAAATATTTTGAATTAGAAAAAACATTCAACGGAATATTTAAGCGTTCAAACGAGGCCATATTTTTCTGGGGTAAAGACAAAAAATTAATAAAAGCCAATCCAAGAGCAGCAAAATTATTGGGATATAATTCACCTGAAGAAATGGTTGGGATGGAAGTTGAAAAACACGTCTTTAAGGAAGATTATGAACATGTAAATAAAATAAAAAAACTTTTGGATAATAAAGAAGAAATTGAACCGTATGAAAGGAAATATAAAACATTAAATGGAGAAATAAAATGGGTTGAAGTTCATGCAATAAATGTTCAGGAAGGAAATGGTGAATATTATTTCCAGGAAATTGATCATGAAATAACTGACAGAAAAAAACTTGAAGAACAATTATATAGAGAAAAAGAAAAATTCAGAATGTATTTTGAATATGCACAGGTAATGTATGTTATTCTTGATAAAAATGGAAATATAGAAGACTTAAATCTCAAAGCCTGTGAAATATTAAAAGTAAAAAAAGAAGAGGTTATAGGAGAAAATTGGTTTGAAAATTTTATACCGGAAAATATTAGAGATGAAGTAAAAGAAGTTTTTAATAAAATAATGTCCGGTGAGCTTGAGGGTGTAGAGTATTTTGAAAACGAAATAATAACAAAAGATGGGGAAATATTAAATATATCCTGGCATAATACATATTTACTAGATGAAGATGGAAATATAGATAAGACATTTAGCTCAGGGCTTGATATAACAGCAGAAAAGAAATATCTTGAGACACTAAAATACAATGCAAAATTCGCAACAAAATTTCTTAATCTAAACAATGAAATTCTGACAAAACCATGGAATGAAAGTATGTATCAATTAATATTGGATACGGTAATAGATATTATCCCATCTGCAGAAGCAGGTAGTTTACTTACAATAGAGGAAAATCAAAGAATATTCACATATAAAGCTGTTCAGGGGTATAACTTTGAAAAATTAAAAGAAATAAAGTACCCGGAATTACCGCTAAGCATAAAAAAGCCAATAATTATAGATGATTGGGATGATATATATATTCCACCAAAATACGAATATGAATTACTTATAAAATACGGAAGATTAAAAGAGATAAAACAGAGTTTAATCATACCTTTTTATTTAAGAGGAAAATTATATGGCTTACTTACACTGGATATCTTTGATGAAAAAAAGAAATTTTCAGATATAGATCTTAATTTTGCCAATATAATAAAAAGTAATCTTGAATATCTAATTTTAAAAGTATTCCTTGAATTACAGCTGAAAAAATCAGCAGAACTTGATTATTTAACCGGGATATACAACAGGCAGGCATTCTTTTCAAGAGTGAAAATGATGATGTCATACCTGTCAAGACACAACAGCAGTAGAATGGGATTGTTGTATATAGACATAGATAAATTTAAACATATTAACGATACATATGGACATAAAGTAGGAGATGAAGTTTTAAAATTCTTTGTAAAACAGGTTTCCTCAATGATTAGAGAAAGCGATTTATTTGGAAGAATAGGCGGAGATGAATTTACCGTCGCTTTAATGGATACAGATAAAGAGGGAATAGAATCATTTATTTCACGAATGAAAAAAGTTTTCAAAGAAAAACCGTTTATTTTTGAGGATATAAAAATAAATATAAGTTCAAGTATTGGATATAGTATATATCCAGATGAAGGAAAAAACATTGATATTTTACTTGATATTGCTGATAAAAGAATGTATATAAATAAAAGAAAAAAGCCGGAGGAATAAATATGCTACTAAAAGTTGAGGATATATCGTATAATTTTGGTACTCAAGATCTTTTTTACGATGTTTCATTTTCAATTTATGAGCACGATAGAATAGCTTTAATAGGTCCAAATGGTTCAGGAAAAACAACATTATTAAGAATATTAAATGATGAATTAGAGCCATTAGAAGGAAATATAATAAAAAACAAAAATCTAAAAATAGGATTTTTAAAACAATTTAGAGCAGACGAAATGGATTTAAATCTATATGAATACGTTTTAAAAGAAATTGAATCAAATATAAAAGAAGAAATGAAAAATAAAATAGTTCGTTCTGTATTAAAAGGAATGGGATTTGAGGAAGAAGAGTGGAATAGAAAAATCAGCACATTAAGTGGTGGAGAATTAACGCGTTTAGCCTTAGGAAGAGTATTGGCTGGAGATTATAATCTTTTAATTTTAGATGAGCCAACAAACCATCTTGATATTTATTCTATTAATTGGCTGATAAATTATTTAAAAAATTACAAAGGTGCAATGATATTTGTTTCTCATGACAGAAAATTCATAAAAGAATTAGCAAATCGCTTTTTTGAAATAAATAATTTTAAATTATGGGATTTTCATGGAAAATATGAAGAATATTTAAAATTAAGGGAAAATATGCTTATAAACATAGAAAATAGAAAGAAAAATCTGGAAAAGGAAATAGAAAGATTAAACAGAATGATAGAGCGTTTCCGAAAATGGGGAACCGAAAAAATGATGAAACAGGCCAAGTTCAGGGAAATGTTAAGAGATAAATTACTTAAAGAATATGAAGAAATAGATTCCTTAAAAGAAGAACAGGTAATAAAAATAAAGATTCCTGAACCAAAAAGAACGGGATATAAAGTATTGGAAGTTAAAAATCTTGAGTTTTCATATGATAAAAAAACAATTTTAAACAATATATCCTTTGAAATAAATGAAAAAGAAAAAATAACAATAATAGGAAAAAACGGTTCTGGAAAATCAACATTATTAAAATTATTAATGGGAAAATTAAAAACTGAAAAAGGGAAAATAAATTGGGGATATAACATAAAAATCGGATATCTTGATCAGGTTATTTCTTCTTTGGGAAAAGAAAAGGATATTATGAGTGTAATATGGGAAGATGTACCTGAGTGGCAGGATTTTGAAGTAAGAAAATATCTTGGAAGATTCGGCTTTTCGGGAGATAATGTATTTAAAAGTATTAAAAATCTCAGTGGTGGGGAATTAACCAGACTTGCGCTGGCAAAAGTAATACTTCAAAAACCAAATGTGCTTATACTTGATGAACCTACCAATCATCTTGATATTTTTACAGTTCAAACCCTTGAAGAAACATTAAAAGAATTTAAAGGTTCAATTATTATGGTTTCGCATGATGAGAAACTAATAAAAAACATAACAGATAGATTTTTTGTAATAAAAAACGGGTATATTAAAGAGTATAGTAAATTTGAAGATATAATAAACGAACAGCAAAATGAAACATTTAAAATAAAAAAATCCTCTTCTGAGAATCTTGAATATAAAGAAGCCAAAAGGATAAAAAATAGAATAAAAACACTGGAAAGAAAAAAAATAAATCTTGAAAAAGAATTTGAAGAATTAATAGAAAAGATTGAAAAAATTGAAAATGAAATGGTAAAATATTCTCAAAACTATCAAAAATTAATGGAACTTGAAAATGAAAAACAACAACTTGAAAAGAGAATGGATGAAATAACCTTAGAAGAAGATGAAATAAATAAAGAACTAAAAGAATTAGTAAAAATTGGAGGATGATTGCATGAATTATTTCGGAATATATTCCGATCAAAGCGAAAACTTTTTAATGCCAGTAAATCCCAAAGTTGGTGACGAAATAACAATAAAAATAAGAATACCAAAAAAATATGGTAAAGTAAAGGGGAGATTAAATTTTCTTGTTCAAAAGCATCATAATAAATACAAACATACAGTAATGCACCTTGAAAAAGAAGATGAATACTTTAAATATTTCAGTACAAAGTTTAAATTAACAGAAAGGATTATACGCTATCATTTTGAAATACATTTTGAAAACGATAACAGAACAATAAAATACGATTCGAGAGGAATAGTTGAGCACAGGCACGTAGAAGATTTTATTATAATTCCAAATTTTGAAGTGCCAGAATGGTCAATAGGAGCAATTTACTATCAAATATTCCCGGATAGATTTAACAACGGAGACAAAACAAATGATCCAGTAGATGGCGAATATATATATGATGGTGAAAAAATAAGAAAAAAAGAATGGAATGAATATCCACATCCTACAAAAGGACACACAGAATTTTATGGTGGGGATATACAGGGAATAATAGATAAACTGGACTATTTGAAGGAATTAGGAATAGAAGTAATATATTTAAATCCAATATTTGTATCTCCAAGTCCTCATAAATACGATACACAGGATTATGAACATATAGATCCCCATTTAGGAGTAATAGTAGAAGATACAGAGGATTTAACAGAAAAATACAAAATAAGAACAACATCTAAAAAAAATCTTGAAGCCAGTGATAAACTGTTTGCTAAATTAGTTGAAGAAGCTCATAAAAGAAATATAAAAATAATTCTTGATGGTGTATTTAATCATTGTGGTTCATATCATAAATGGGTAAATGAATATAAAATATATGGTGAAGATGTTGGCGTTGCAAATAACAAAGAAGTGCCAGAAAGCGAATACTTTTATTTGGACAAAAATAATGAATATGAAGGCTGGTGGGGATATAAATCACTTCCGAAGTTAAATTACGACAAAACATTATTACTATGGAAATACATATCTCAAATCGGGGAAAAATGGGTTTCATATCCGTATAATGCTGACGGTTGGAGATTAGATGTTGCAAGAGATTTAGGAAAAACAAAACAGGTCAATAAAAATTTCTGGAAATATTTCAGAACAATTGTAAAAAGGAAAAATCCTGAAAGCATAATATTTGCTGAAGATTATGAATCTCCTAAAGAATGGATTGAGAATTTATCATGGGATGGTATAATGAATTATATTGGAGCTATGGATCCTATAAGTTACTTTTTAACCGGTATGGAAAAACATAATGATGATTACAAGCCAGAATTGTTGGGAAATTCTGAATGGTTTATTGAACAATTGCGTTGGGCATGGAGTCAAATGCCAATGAATTCAAAATATTTGTCCATGAATCAATTGAGCAATCACGATCATTCAAGATGGGCAACAAGAACTACTAAAAAAGTAGGAAGGAGTTATTCCTTAGGTCCAGAGGAAGCTGAAAAAGGTATAGATTGGGATATCTTTAAAATTGGAATTATAATGTTATTTACATTGCCGGGTTCTCCGGGAATATATTATGGTGATGAAATAGGATTGCCAGGCTGGACAGATCCTGACAATAGAAGAACATTTCCATGGGATAAATTAAAGGAAAAAGAATCGCAGGAAAAACTGAATTTTTTTAAAGAAGTAATTGATTTTTATAAAAAACACCCGGTTTTGAGAAATGGTTCAATAGAATTTTTAAAATGGGAAAAGGATTTTGTTTCTTATGGAATATGGAATAATGACGAAAAAATTGTTGTAATTGTGAATATATCAGATAAAGATAAAGACTTTGAAATTCCAGTATGGTTATGCGAAGTAAAAGAAAAGAAAATGAAAAAAGGCATATCAATAAAAAATAATGAAATTGATGAAATAAATGTGGAAAACGGGAGTATAAAAGGTACAATAAACAAAAAAAGTTTTATTATTTTTCTTGGAAAATAATAAAAATGTGTTATAATATGTATAAAGGAAAATGAGAGGAGGAAAAAACATGAAAAAAGAAATTTATGGAAACAGTGCAACAATATTTCTTCAAGGCAGAATTGATATAACTAATTCAGAAGAATTAAGGGATGAACTAAACGAATTAGCAGAAAACGGAATAAAAAGAATATTTATTGATATGTCAAAACTTGACTATATAGATAGTAGTGGATTGGGTAGAATATTATATTTCTTTATGAACTACAAGAAAAAAGGTGGTTCAATGGAATTGCATAATGTAAGAAATGAAAATGTGAAAAAAGTAATTGAAATAGTAAAATTAGATAAAATCATCCCTGTAAGAGAATATGATGTTGAATAAATTTGAATTCTAAAGCTGCTTTAAAGCAGCTTTTTTTATTTTTATAAAAATTTTACATAAATAGACTTTTAGATTTAACCCAAATATGGCATAAATTATCTGTAAATATATACAAATTGTATATAAAGGAGGGGTATAATAATGCCACATGTAAAAATAGCAATATACACAACATCCAGATGTCCATGGTGTAGAAAAGCAAAAAATTATTTCAAGCAATTGGGTATTCCTTTTAAAGAATATAATGTTGAAAAGGATCAAAAGGCAGCTGAAAGAATGGTGAGAAAAACAGG
Source organism: Marinitoga sp. 1135 (assembly GCF_013363245.1). Taxonomy (NCBI): domain Bacteria; kingdom Thermotogati; phylum Thermotogota; class Thermotogae; order Petrotogales; family Petrotogaceae; genus Marinitoga; species Marinitoga sp. 1135. Next base: position 133,323 of record NZ_LBEZ01000019.1, read on the forward strand.
GCAAATGGGTGTTCCTGTAATTGAAATAGGAAATCAGACAATTGTAGGATTTGACAAAGCAAAAATTGAAAGATTGCTTGGAATATAAGTTAAAACAAAAGAAGTCCGCTTCACTAATTTTGGTGAAGCGGACTTCTTTTGTTTTAGGTTTTGACATTGAAGAAATTTTGTAGTATAATTAATGTCACCTTTTTTTATAAAAGTTTGTGATGTAGAAAAAAGAAAAATAATGTTCATTCAAACAGCAAGAATTTCTGATCCTTGTTCTATAAAAAACACTCCTAAAAAGGTTCATTCAGGCGGTGAAATTTCAAGCCTTCATTCACCTTTTTACTCGTGTTTTTTATGTTTAACTTATATAATAAAATATAATAAGAAATAAGAAAATAGAAATAATAATATGAGCGAAAACTTGAAAATTCCGAAGAGAAACAACTATGATTGAGAAAAATAAAAACGAACGAAAACTCGCAGGTTGCCCGAGAAAATCACGAATGGAGGCTGTCAAAAAAACAGGATGTTTTTTTGAGCGCAGCTTCTGCAGGGATGCAGAATCTAAGCGACAGCCGGGAATGAGTGATTTTCGAGGATCAGCAACCAAGTTGTTTGAGGGAGTTTTTATTTTTCTTAATCAACAACACAAAAGGACGAACATGGATGTGAGTCTGCAACGACCGGCGGGAACGAGAATTTTTGAGGATTAGAATTTTCTACCGTTTGAGCGATTATTATTATTTCTATTTTCGAAAAAAGTTTTTGATATACAAATATTTAATAGCATAAATGAATCTTTTTAAGAAGTTTTCTTGACTATATTCTTTATAAATCCTCGTTGTGGGAAATTTTTGTCTTCGTTCATTTTTATTTTTTAAGCTAAATTTTTCAATTTATATAAATAAAATCATTATTAGGGAGGGATAAGATGAGTTATATAGTAAAAACTAAAAACGGGGAATTTAAAATAAAAAAAGGAGAGCAGTTTTTTAAGATAGCTGAAGAATTGCAAAAGAAAAATAAATATACTGTACTTGCAGTAAAATTCAACAATGAAGTTAAAGAATTATGGAAAAAGGTTCATGGAAGCGGATATGCTGAACCAGTTGATGTAACTTCAACAGAAGGTATGAGGATATATAGAAGGGCTTTATTATTTATTATATATATTGCATTAAAAAGAAAATTTAAAAAATCAAAACTTGTTGTACATCATTCTATTGGTAGCGGATTGTATTTTGAAATAAAAGGAGTAAAAAATTCAGAAAAAAATATTGAGAAATTAAAAGCTGAAATGAAAAAGATAATAGAAGAGGATTTGTTATTTGAAAAAATAACATTAAGCAAATTCGATGCCATAAAATATTTTGATGAAAATGACGAAAAGGATAAGGCTATTTTATTTAAATACAGAAAAAAAACAACAGTAAAGGTTTATAAATGTGGCGAGTATATAAATTATTTCTATGAATACATGCCGCCTTCAACAGGGTATATAGAATTATTTGATGTTATTGCATATGACAAAGGATTTGTATTATTGCATCCAAATCAATCATCACCAGATAAGATTCCGGAATTTAAACCTTTGCCAAAACTCTCAGCAACCTTTATTGAATATAAAAAATGGCTTGATATATTAAATATACAAAATGTTGGAGAATTAAATTCATTAATTGCAAAAGGTGTAAATAAAAGTGGAGAATTAATAAGAATAGCAGAAGCCCTTCATGAAAAAAAATATGCAAATATAGCAGATCAAATTATGAAAAGAAAACATGTAAGATTAATATGTCTTGCAGGTCCGTCCTCTTCTGGTAAAACAACAAGTGCAAAAAGAATAGCTTTACAATTAAAGGTAAACGGTAAAGAACCATTGCAAATATCTCTTGATGACTATTATATGGATTATGAAAAAATACCTTTGACTCCAGAAGGGAAAAAAGATCTTGAATCAATAGAGGCGCTGGATCTTGATCTATTAAATAGAAATCTTAAGGATTTAATTGAAGGTAAAGAAGTTGAATTACCAAGATATAACTTTGTAACTGGAAAAAGAGAGTGGACAGGAAAGAAAGTAAAAGCAGGGAAAAATCAACCTATTATTATTGAAGGAATTCATGGTCTAAATGAAAAACTCACAGAAAGCATACCAAGAGATCAAAAATTCAAGGTATATGTTAGCGCTTTAATACAGATGAATCTTGATGAAATGAATAGAATACCTACAACAGACACAAGATTAATAAGAAGAATAGTTAGAGATTATAATTTTAGAGGCGCAACAGCATTAAGAACTTTACAATTATGGCCAGAAGTAAGAAAAGGTGAAGAAGCAAATATCTTTCCATATCAGGAAGAAGCAGATATTATGTTCAATTCATATTTAATATATGAATTGCCAATACTAAAATTATATGCAGAACCATTATTGCTTGAAATAGACAATACTTTACCTGAATATACAGAAGCAAAAAGATTGCTAAGATTCTTAGATTATTTCCTTCCTCTTCCAGCAATAAAACATGTACCAAATATCTCAGTTTTAAGGGAGTTTATAGGCGATAGCACATTTGAATATTAATATTACTGAAAAAATTTTATGATATAATAAAAATGAAGTTTTTATGATTGGGTAAATAAAAGTTATTTCAAATTGCTAATTAATATTTTGTATTAATTTTTTCAGTAGGAGGTAATTAAATGCCTGGAAGAGGTAGAGGACAGGGAAGGTTTAGAAGAGGCTGGATAGAATCCTTTGTATTATTAATAATAGCTGAAAAGCCATCTCATGGCTATGAAATAGCAAATAAACTCTCTGAATTTGGTGTTATGCTCAACGGTATAGGGCAAATGGGTAATTTATATAGAACCCTTGCAAAACTGGAAGAGATGGGACTTGTTGTTACAGATTGGGATACCTCAGAACCAGGTCCATCAAAAAAGATTTATAAAATTACACATGATGGAATGTTATTCCTTGAAAATTCAAAAAAGGATTTTATAGAGTTTAAACATATAATTGATGTGTTTATTGATAGAGTGGAGAGGTTGTAAAATAAAAAATAAGGGCTTAAGCCCTTATTTTTTATTTTTTTATCATATTTATTTATTTATTTATTTATTTATTTATTTATTTACCGTATTGCAACTCCGGGTTAAAAATTAAAGTGTTTCAAAAAGATGAAAATATGTTATAATTTTTAATGAAAGGATTAAAAGGAGGGAGAGAGTATGAAATTAACTGGCAAAGTTCTCACTATGGTTTTGGGGATAACAATACTTTCCCTGATTTCTCTGACTTTTTTTACAGTTAAATCGTCTGTTAATTCAATGATTAACTCTGATGCTGAAAAACTTATATTGGTTTCAAAAAAATCGTCAAATGAACTAAACATGTATTTGGGGCAGGTAGATGATTTTCTAAGATTAAATTCTAAGCGAAATTTGTTTATTAAAAATCTTGGAGAATTAAAAGAAGCTTTTCATCATATAGAAGAATTAGGAGAACCTGATGAAATATTACAAAAAGCTTTTATTGATGATAATCCTTATCCTGTTGGTGAAAAATACAAATTGACAGAATTATCAGGGGTGCATGCTCAGGAATTAAAGGAATATAATGAAATACATAAGGTTTTACATCCAATAGTCAAAAATATGATAGATACATATGGTTTTTATGATTTATTCTTAATTAGTGCTGATGGGGATATTCCGTATACATATTATAAGGAAAGAGATTTTGCAACTAATATACTTGAAGGCAAATGGAAGGATACAAATTTAGGAAGTCTTGTGAGATTATTAAAAGAAAAAGACGATAATAATGTGCACTATGTTGATTTTGCATCTTATGCTCCTTCAAATGGGATACCAGCAGGGTTTGCAGGTATTTCTATTAAAGACAGTAAGGGAAACACAATTGGATATCTTGTGGTTCAATTGCCAATTAATAAAATAAATAAGGTCTTGCATGAATCAGCTGGTATGGGAGAAAGCGGAGAAACATATGTTGTGGGACCTGATAAATTAATGCGAAGTGATTCAAGGTTTAAAGAAGGAACAATATTAAAGCAAATGGTTGACACTGTTTCTGTTCAAAAGGCTTTAAATGGTGAAGAAGGCTGGAATATAATTAAAGATTATAGAGGGATAAAGGTAATAAGTGCTTATATGCCTTTTAAACATGCAGAATTAAACTGGGCGTTAATTGGTGAAATTGATTATGATGAAAGTACAGCAGATGCTAAAGCATTAATTAGAATAAGTATTATAACTCTTGTGATAATAATTGTTATAAGTATAGTGGTTAGTTATGTATTTACAAAAAATTTATTAAAACCATTAAAAATGGCTGTTGGAGCTTTTGCGGAAATTGCTAAAGGTGATCTTACAGTTAAAATTGATGTAAAAGGTAATGATGAGATTGCTGAATTGGGAAGAAGTTTAAATTCAATGGTTAAAAATCTTAATGATACAATGAAAGAGCTTATTAATATTTCTACGAAATTAAATTCTTCTTCAACTGATTTAGCAGCAGTTTCAGAAGAAAACAGCGCAAATGTTCAGGAAATTTCATCTCAGGCAGAGGTTATTGGCGAGAATACAGAAAATCTTTCTTCAGCAGTTGAAGAGGTATCTTCAGGAATAGAAGAAATAGCAACAAGTTCACAGAATATTTCTGAATCAACACAGGAAATGAGTCAGAGTGCAGAAGAAACTACAGAATTTGCTCATATAGGGCAAAAGAGTATGAATGATGTTGTTAAAAGTATGGAAGGTGTTTCGGAAGAAACATCTAATGTAGCAAAGATAGTTTCTGATTTAGCAGGAAAAGCTCAGAATATTGGTGAAATTGTTGAAACAATTGGTAGCATTACAGAACAAACAAATTTATTGGCATTAAATGCTGCAATAGAGGCTGCAAGGGCTGGAGAAGCAGGAAAAGGTTTTGCTGTAGTTGCTGATGAAATTAGAAAGCTTGCAGAAGAAAGTAGAAATGCAACAGATAAAATAGCAGATATTTTAAAAGAAATTCAGGAAAGTGCTAATACAGCAAATGAAGCCACTCAAAAGGCTAAGAAAGAGGTTGAAAAAACCAATGAAATTATTGAAGTGGCAAATAAACAGTTCCATGAAATTGCAGAAAAGATAGATGTGGTTAAACAATTATCAGAAAATATTACTGCAGCTTCTGAAGAACAGAGCGCATCAACAGAAGAAATGGCAAGCGCTGTTACAAATGTAAGTAAGAGTATTGCTGAAATAACAGAAAAGATAAAACATATAGTTCAGGCAATTGAAGAAGAACGTGATGGAGCAGAAGAAGTCGCAAAGGAAAGTCAGGTATTAAGTGAATTAGCTGAACAATTACATTCTATTACAAAGAAATTCAGGATATAAAAAAATGGGGCATTTATGATAGCCCCATTTTATTTTTTGCTTTTATCGAAAATATTTTTTAAACCTGAAATATCCTCTACACGTGTAGCAGAAATATTTTCTTTCATAATGCTATCATAAACCTCTTCACGGTAGATCTTAAAGTCTTTTGGACCATCAAATCCCAATTTTATTGCATTCCCTTCAACAGATAATACCTTTAATTTTAAAATTTTATTGTCTATCATTATTGTTATACCTTCATCTATTTTTCTTGATAAGACTAACATATCACGCACCCCTTTCATTATCAGGTGCCTGATTTTTAAGTATTTTGTCGCTTCTTTCTATTTCTTCTTTTACATTGTGTTTTAAATGATATTCATCATTGTCTAAAATTAACTGGACACCTTTTTTATTTATTTTTGAGATAATAAGAGGAGCTTTTAAATTGACTGTTATATTGTCTGGATCGCCCTGAGGAATGGTCATAATTGCAAATATCTGAGCATCTTCTGGTTTGGAAATCTCGAGATATTCAACCATGTCTTTTGGTAAATCAAATGTGTAATCCACACGTACAAGTACCGGATCAATTACAGGGAATGAAATAGCTTCATCTTCAAGTGATAAAAGCCATTGTATAGGGAATGTATCTTTTGAAAAGTGTATATAAAACTTTTTGAGGTTTTCAAATCCGGGAATTCCAAATTCAAATGTAATTACATCTTCATCTGCAATTTCCAATTCTCCAAATCTTGTATTGTATTTTTTCTTTTTTTCAGTGAATTTTGAAACTTCTTTTATCTGCCTTTCAAGCATTTTCTGGCTTAATAATATCTCATCATTAACGCTATGTTTTACTGAAAGATTTTCATCGTCTAATATATACTGTAAACCTTTATTTGTTTTTTTGGATATTACCAGAGGAGCTTTTAAATTTACAGTTGCATTTTCAGGATTTTCCTGAGGTATAGTCATAATGGCAAATAATGCAGCATCTTCTGGTGAGTCTATTCCAAGTGTTTTTACAACATTTTCAGGAATCTTTGCAACATAATCAACCTTTATTAATTTTGGATCTATAATAGGAAATGCAACAAGTTCATCTTCCAGTGATAATAGCCACATTATTGGATAAGTATCCTCTGCAGTTAATATAACGAATTTTTTTAAATTTTCAAATCCAGGAATACCTTTATCAAAAACTATTACTTCGCTATCATCTACTTCAATTTCTCCTATACGTGTTTTATACATTTTTAATGCCACTTTGTCTTTCCCCCTTATCTAATGAAATCCACAAGGGATTGTGGAAGTATTTGTGCTGTAGTTTTTAATGCTGCCTGTAATATATTTTGTTCTAAAGTAAAATCACTAAATGCTTTTGTCATATCTGTTCCAATAAGTTCATTTATTATATCTGTATTGTTATCAACAACTCTTTCAAACCTTTTTTCCATTGATTCGAGCATGTTATCGGTACTACCAACTCTTGCAAGGTTTGCATTTACTTTGTTTAATATTTCATCAAGAGATCCAAGATCTCTTTCTATATTTTCATCGCTATTTTTATCGGCATTTTCAACAGAGTCAATTAATCTGTCTAAAATTCCAAATACCGTTTCGCCTGAATCTGTTCTAAAAACATCATAAACGGTGACTCCGTATTCTATTTCCACATGTTCTAATGGAAGTTTTGCACGAACATTTGCTTCTCGTGGAGTATTTATAATAATTTTATTGTTATCTTTTCTTACTGGAGGTAAATCTGTTTTAGCTCCACCAAAGATATATTTTCCATTAATTTGTGTATTTGCGATTTTATATAAATGATCCTTTAATTGCTTTAATTCTTCAGCTATATGCTGCCTATCTTCCAGTGTTTGAGTATCATTTGCAGCTTTTACAGTTAATTCTTTTATTCTATGATTGACATCCTGCATTTCCTGTAAAGCAGTGTCATAATAGACAAGTACTGAACGTGTATTTTTTATATTGTTTATGTATTCATTTAATACTCTGTTTCTTCCCATAAGATAACTGCTTTTTCCAGCTGCCACAGGATCATCAGAAGGTTTTCTTACCCTTTTTCCAGTGGAAAGCTGCTCACTTAATTCTTCTCTTTTAAGCATAGAATTCCTTATATCGTTTAAAGCTCTGTTAGCTATCATTGATTGAGTTATTCTCATATTAACTCACCTCTTTTCTATCGCATAAGCCCGTTGATAATTCTGTCTAACATATTGTCCACAACATTGATAACTTTGGCAGCGGCATTAAATGCCTGTTGATATTTTATAAGATTTGTCATTTCTTCATCAAGCGACACGCCCTTTACGCTTTCTCTTTGATTATAAAATTCCGTTTTTAAACTATCACTATTTATTTCCATTCTTTTTGCTTTTTCTCCTGAAATACCAACATCAGTAATTATATCTGAAAGATAATCTTCAAAATCATGGCGTCCATCTGATAATAATTTTGTAGATTTAAGCAAATAACCATCTTCCCATAATGTCGATGAATGTTCCCCGGAAGGTATAATGCTGTCAATATCTCCGTCATAATCTGTATCCACCATTTTTCCAAGGTCCATTGCAAGCATATCCGGGTTATTAAGTAGATAATCCTTTACACTTAGATTTTTTGCAACGCTGGTATCATCTGATAAAATAAATTTAGATGTATATTTTAATCTTTCTGCTAAATCTGATATATCCATAGTTTTATCAATTAATGAAAAATGTTCCGAATATGGTTGTGATGGATCATCGTGTTTCCATAATCCTAATAATTCAAACAATCTCTCAGGTCCTTTTATTTCTACATTTTTTAAATCATAATTTAAAGTTTTATCTGCTTTAAGCGCAAGTCTTCCTCCTGGAGTGTAAAAAGCGATAAGTCCGGTATTTGTTTCGTTGATTTTATTAACCAATGAATCAAGAGTATCTCTATGAAAATCAATTTGGACCTTTTTCCCCTGAATGGACATAAATGCGCCAAAATCAAGGAAGTCCATTCTCCATTTAAGGTCATCATCTGATTTTAAGGTTAATTTAGCGGCAGTTGTATTTGCTGCCCAACCCTGTGAAACGATTTTTCTTGCAGCAGAGTCTTCATCATAATAAAAGTTTTCTATTTTTATTGTATCTGTTCCAATATTTATTTGTATGCTATCTACATTTGCCCAGCTGAAAGTCGAACCATCAGCGCCAGGTAATATTTCAAATTCATCTCCATTTTGCACAATTTGAAATTCATTATTTGTACCAATTGTTGAACCATTTAATGCCCCTTTTGTAATACTTCCAGAATAAGAAGGGGTGGAGTCTTTATAATTTATTGTAAAACTAACAGTATCTGAATTTGAATATTTTGATAAATCAATGCTTTTTGTTTTATATGCATATAATCCAAGAGCATTTTTTAATGAGTTTTCCGAAGTGTCTAAAACAGATAAATTTACATTTGATGAATTCATTTCATGTAACATTCCATTTGGATCGTCTATTACAACGTTATTCATATCTGAATATGCAGAGCTTGTAGGTACTACATATAATTCTCCATTTCTTACAAAAGCTCTTACAAGTTTTAATCCTCCGTCTTTTGTTCCGTCACCATCAGCATCTGTGTTAATTCTATTTGCTATATCATTTAAAGATGTAACTCCATCAAGATTTAAGGTTTCTGTATAATTTCCCGGACCTTTAAATGTCATAATTCCCTGCATTTCCTGAGGAGGAATTTTTGTCCATTTTAAAGCGTTTATATCCTTACTTGGAATTCCCAATTGTTTAAAGAGATTTCTATTAAAGTCTATTATTAGACGATCACTAAAAGCTGAACCACCTTCATTTGCAAAGGTAAGCAATCCTCCATTTTGAGCGCTGTATTTATAATTAAAATTGGCTCTGAATTTTGAACCGGTATTTAATGTATCAAGAGAGTTTCCAGAATTTATTGTTGCTACATAATCAGAAGTATCTTCAAAGCCATCTTCCACACTTATTAACTCTGCAGAACCAAGATCAAAATTAACTTTTATGTCATCTATTGTATTTTGATTAAATTTTAAATAGCTATCTATATAGTTTTTAGGTTGTCCACTTAACATTATATTTCCAGCAATTCTTCTTAATTTATCTGTGGCAAGATTACCTTCTGGTATTTCATTAAAGAAGTTCATTCCTCTAATTGTTCCTGTTAAATCGTATCCTTCTTCGTGAATTAAATTTAACGTGTCATAAAATGTTGCAGCCAATTCATCTAATCTACTTAATTGATCGTTTAAAACATTATCTCTTAATTCGAAGGTGGCTCCTAATGCCCCATCTTTTATTTCCAATAGTCCACTATTAATATATACATAGTTTTTTCCGTCAATATTTTTTACGCTCATTTTTGTGTAATATTCACCATTTAGTATTTCATAATTTTTGAGCATTATGCTAATTTGACCGTCATTTTTTTCTTTTACGGTAAATCCAAATTTTTCAGAGAGATCATCTAATATGGCATCTCTTTTGTCCATTAAATCATTGGCAGTCATACCAACAGAAGTTAATTCTTTAATCTGTTTGTTTAATCCGGAAATTTCTGCTAATTTTGAATTTATATCCTTTACCATTGATTCTATATCAGAATTCAGGTTATCTTTTACTCCTTCAATATCAACATATAGACTCTTTAAATTTTTAGCTAAATTTTGAGCCTTGTATATTAATTCCCTTTTATTTTCAGGAACTGTTGGTTCAGATAAAATTTTATGGATAGAACCCCAGAATTCATCAAAAGACTTTCTTATTCCGTCTTCTGATGGTTCGTTATAAAGTGATTGCACATAATTTAAATTGGAATTCATTGTTTTCCAATATCCATATTCACTGTTATATTTTCTATATTGAACATCAAGAAATTTATCTCTTACCCTTTTTATGGATTCAATCTTTGAACCGGTTCCAAGTTCAAGACCACCCTGGGTTACTGTAACATTGGTGGTAATATTTATTTCTCTTCTGGAGTATTCTGGATTATTGGCATTTGCAATATTTTGAGATATTGCATTCATAGCTGTTTTGTTTGTAAATATCCCAGACATTCCTGTGTGAAGCGTTCCGAATAATGACATTTAAATCACCTCAACCCTGCCAGTTAATTTTATTGGACTGCCCCACATTTTTATATATTCCGTTTTTGTTATATGTAGGAGCAGGTTTTGCAGGTTCCATAAATAGCTTTATTAATATATCGTTGTATTCCATTCTTGCCTTTAATAATTCCTTTAATACTTCAGAAATCGTTGAAACATCAACTAATTTATCTTTTAGATCTAAAAGTATGTCTGTCATTTCTTTATCTTCTTTAAAATATTCAATAAAATCATCTAAAGAGTCTTTAATACCTTTTTCTTTAGCAAAATTGTCAAATAATAAAATCCTCTCCTTTTCAACTTTTGAAAGCTGGAGAGCCAATTTGCTAATCTGGGAAATATCCCTGTTTAATTTTTCAATCTTTTCGCTTTTTAAAATTTTGTCCTTTAAACTTTCCATATAATAAAAAATATCCACGAGGATAGACAACTCCTCGTGGATTATTTTCTTTATATCAATATCCTGATGCATTTTAGAAACCTCCAAGAAGTTTTTCTGCAATCTTGTCAGCATCTATTTTGTATAGTCCTTGGTCTATGGCCTCTTTCATCTCCTCCACGAGGTTCTCCCTGATATCAGGGATTTCATTTTTGGCCATTTCTATATATTTTTTAGAAGAACCGTCAACTGACAACTTTACAGGAGCTGTATCCTGATTAATTATTCTATTTGAATTATGGTTTTTCCCAACCTTTTCATTTTTTAATGATTCATTTTTTACATATTGCTGATAAGCTCCGCCTAATCTGTTTATATCCATAATTACACCTCCAGTAACGGTTCGGTTCGAATCCCGGTCATACTATATATCGTCTAAAATGCATCGGATATTAATGTCTTATAGATATTCCCATTTTTTCAAATAAATTTATAGTTTTTTCTGCTATTCTATTTATTTCATCGTCTGTTAAGGTTCTATCTTTAGCTCTATATGTAACAGTTATTGTGATGCTTGTTTTGCCTTCTTCTATATTTTTTCCTTTATATACGTCAAAAACCTTTATTTCTTCTACAAGTTTTTTTCCTGCTTTTAAAATAGCGTCTTTTATTTCATAGAAGGTTATTTTATCATCAACCAGTAATGAGTAATCTCTTCTCATCGAAGGATATTCAGCATTTACAACAGAATACTTTCTTGTTCCAGAATATAACTCAAATAATTTTTCAATATCTATTTCTGCTATGAATACAGGTTGATTTATGCTATACACATTTTCAGCAATTTCATTTTCTATTTTTCCAAAGAAACCAATTTCTTCTTTACCAGAATAAATTTTTGCGCTTTGCGCAAAGGATAATCCTTCAATATTTTCTCTTTTATATTCTACATCAATATTTAAATAATCGAATAAATTATCTAAAGCGCCTTTAAATGTATAGAATGAAACATTTCTTTTATCTGTGTAGTCATATGGATTTTCTTCACCAACAGCGACAAAGGCCAGTTTTTCTATTTCTTTTACAGAGGTTTCTGATTTTTCGTCATTTAAAAATGTTTTTCCAATTTCAAATAATTTAATATTTCTACTCTGATTTCTAAAGTTATATGATGCAGATTCAAGAATTCCGTATACAAGTAAAGGTCTCATTGTACCTAATTCTGATGAAATAGGATTTTCAAGGAATACTTCTCCTTTTTTTAACCACATTCTTGAATTGTCCATAAAAGCAAAAGTGAAAGCTTCGTTATAACCATTTAATCTCATTAACTCAGAAAGTTTTTCCCTGAATTTAATGTATTTTGAAATACCTCCTACAAGGTTATGGGAAGGCAATACAGAAGGTATATTATGATAACCATAAATTCTTCCAATTTCTTCTACAAGATCTATTTCTTCAAAAATATCAGGTCTTCTTGTAGGAACAGTAACTTCATATCCGTTTTCTTTCTTTTCAAATGTAAAATCGAGTTTTGATAAAGAGTTTTCTATATCATTTTCTGAAATTTCAATTCCCAATCTGTTTGAAACATAAGAAGATCTTACAAAGATTTTCTTTGGTTCTATATATTCTGGATATGCATCTGTCATAGGACCACTGATTTTTCCATTTGCCAGTTCTTTAATTAAGTAGGCTAAACGTCCCATTACAAATTTTGTATCATTTGGGTCAACGCCTCTTTCAAATCGATATGATGAATCTGTTGAGATTTTATGATATCTTGCGCTTTTTCTGATATTTACAGGATCAAAATAAGCTACTTCCAATAATACTCTTTTTGTATTTTCGTTTATGCCTGATTCTTCTCCACCCATAATTCCACCAAGTGCAAGGAATTTATTGCCATCTGTAATTAAGGTTTCTGTTCCGTTTAATTCGTATTCATTTCCGTCTAATAATAATACTTTTTCACCTGCAACAGCTTTTTTTACAACAATTTCGTTTCCAATTAGATCAAGATCAAAAGCATGAACAGGATGTCCAGTTTCGAGCAATACATAATTTGTGATATCTACAATATTATTTATACTTCTTATTCCAGCAGTAGCTAGTCTCTTTACAAGCCATGAAGGTGAAGGTTTTACTTCAACATCTTCTATAACTAAAGCTGCATATCTTTTACAACCTTCATATTCGATTTTAACAGGAAATCCGTTACCTTTTTCAATTTTTTCAATTAAAGGTAATTTTAAATTTTCTGCTGCATCTATAGCTATAAATTCCCTTGCTACACCTAAATAGGATAAGAGATCAGGCCTGTTTGGGAATATCTCTATATCAATTATATCATCTTTTAATTTTAAATATTCAATAAAATCTGTTCCTGGTGCAACTTCCTCAGGAATTCTATAGACAAATTCTGATTTTTCTTCAAGTCCAAGCTCTTCAAGAGAACATAGCATTCCTTCTGAAAGAATTCCTCTCATTTTTCTCGCCTTTATTTTAAAGTTTCCATGTAATACAGCGCCATCAACTGCAACTGGCACAAGGTCATTAACCTTTACCGATTTATCAGCTGTTAAGATTTGTAAATATTTATCTCCGACATTGATTTTACATATTATGATTCTATCTGCATCAGGATGATCCGTTATTTCTTCAACACGGCCTACAATTACACCTTTTAGATTTCTGCCGGAATATTCCACACCTTCCACATTAGTTGAATGTTTTTTTATTTTATCAATAAGTGTTCCAGTATCAACCTTTAAATCTATATAATCTGAGATCCAATTTCTTGATATATTCACCAGAATTCCTCCTTTAAAGCCCTAAAAATCTCATATCGTTCCTATAAAATTCTCTCATATCTGAAATTCCATATTTTAACATAGCTATTCTTTCTATTCCTGTTCCAAAAGCAAATCCCTGCCATTTTTCTGGATCGTATCCAACATTTTTCAACACATTTGGATGAACAAGACCTGCACCGAGTATTTCTATCCAACCAGTCCCTTTACATACATTACAACCTTTTCCGCCACAGAACATACAATCAACATCAACTTCATAACCCGGTTCAACAAATGGGAAATAACTTGGTCTTAATAATACCTTTCTTGAACCGCCAAAATACATAGTTAAAAATTGTTCAAGAGTTGCTTTTAAATGACCAACAGTTACATTTTTATCTATATATAAACCTTCAAATTGATTAAAAGCAGGTGAATGTGTGGCATCTGGTTCATCTTTTCTATAAACTCTTCCAGGTGAGATAATAGCCAATGGAGGTTCGGTGTTTAACATAGTACGAACCTGAACAGGTGATGTGTGTGTTCTCAGGATTATATTATCCTTTCCTTCTATATAAAATGTATCCTGCATATCTCTTGCTGGATGCCATTCTGGCGTATTTAATGCATCAAAGTTATGCCATGTTGTTTCAATTTCTGGACCTTCAACAATTTTATATCCCATACTTGAAAATATTTCATATACATCTCTTATTGTTTGTTTTAATATATGTTCATACCCAATTTTTCTTTTAGCACCTGGTAAGGTTATATCAACCCAACTTTTCTTTTCTTCCATTTCCTTTAAGTGTTGTTTAACCTTTTCCAGACCTTCCTCAAGTATTGCTTCTGCCTCTTTTTTTAAGTTATTTACAAAGGCACCAAATTCCTTTCTCTTTTCAGGTTCGATTTTTCCAATTTCTTTCATTAATTTTGAGATTTCGCCTTTTTTACCGACATATTTTGATTTTAGAACCTGAAATTCCTGAATATTTTTAATTTTATCAATTTCCCCTTTTAGTGATTCAATAATCCTTTCTCTTATATCATTCAATGTGCTTTTCCTCCTTACTAATAATTAATTTTCTATTTTTTTTAGAATTTTTTCTATATCCTGAAATTCAATATCAAAAATGTTATCAATAATTTTTTCAATAACATCATTATCGGCGTAATCCAATTTATAGATTATAGATTCGATTTTATTTCCAAATTTTTTCAATAATAATTTTTTAGCTATCTCTCTTCTACTCTCTTCTTTACCTTCTTTTCTACCTTCTTTTCTACCTTCTTCCAAACCTTCTCTTCTACCTTCTTCTAAACCTTCTATTTTAGCCTTTTCTTTACTTTCTTTTATTGCTTCCTCAACAGTTCTT
>NZ_LBEZ01000015.1:0-28247 GCF_013363245.1 Marinitoga sp. 1135
TTCCCCCAGTCAAAAGACTGGGGGTTTTTGTTTATGTTAAATTATATATTTTTTTAGACGATTTATTATTCGAATATGTATTTTTAACTAAAAATTTGTTATAATAGTATTATGAAGATAAAATGATAAAATCGGAGGGATGTGTATGAGGAGGTATTTCTTTTTTTTAATTTTAATTTTTTCTTTGTTTTTATTTTCTAGTTGTAATCTATCCTTGCCTTTTTTTACAAAACCTGATAATGGACCTGTTGTTAATAATAATATTGATAATTCTGCTATGGTTGCTGAAGATGAAAAGAATAAAGTTGAATTTTTAGCTCCTCAGATTATAGATTTATTATCAATTGACGTTGATAATAAATTGTTTGGATCTTTTTTATCTTATGATAATCTTTTTTATTATCACGATATTGATACGTTATATATTTACTCTTTAAAGGATAAAAAAATTATATACAGTGAAAGATTTAATTCTACATTATTTAGTAATTTTATTATTTCTCATGATAATAATTTAATTTTTTCCAATGGCTCTGTTTTATATAAATATTCTTTTAAAGGGAAAAAACTTTTTGAATATGATTTTAATGAGAGCATTAAATCTATAGCCATTACCCCATTTAATGAAATATATGTTTTGTCAGATGTTGGCACATTATTTAAATTAAAGGATAAAGAAGTTCAATGGAGTAAGAGGTTAAATGCAACTATTACATCTAATTTGATTATTAGTTATAATAATAGAATATTTTTTGGCGATGCTAATGGTAATATATATATATATGATTCCAACGGTAACCGTTTAGGGGTTTCAAAGATAAGTGGTAGTGCTGTTGGAAATTTTGCCACTGATAATACAGGAAAGATTTATGTTTTAAGCAGTAATAAGTATTTATATGTTATTGATAATAATGGTGAAATTTTATGGACTAACGAATATGATGAAGTGCTTTTAAACGTATTGGTTGATGATAATTTGAATTATTATCTTGCAACAGATGAGAATATATATGTATATAATAAGGATTTTGAAGAAATAGGAAAATATGAAATTGGAAAAATCTTTACGCAGATAATATATGCTAAGGATAAAATATTGTTTGGCACAAAGGATAAATTGTTAAATGTGTTGGATTTAAAGGAGAAAAAGGTATATAGATATAAGCTTTCCGAGAATATTTTATTGGATTATATCTACTTTGATGGAAAGAATATCTTTATTCCTTTAAAAGATAAAGTAGTTTATACAAAATTAGATGTTGATTATAATGCTTTATTCTGGACACAATCTTATGGATATTTAAACAGAGGATATATGAATTTACCTCCTCAGAAGCCTATGCTGGTTTATCCTAAAAACAATACTTCTGTTGTTGTTGAAAAAGCCCTTAAATTAATATGGAAATCATATGATTTAAATAATGAGGGTTTAACCTATAATGTATATTATGGGACAAATAAAAATTCTTTAAGTTTAGCGGCAAAAAATCTTGTTAAGCCTACTTTCGAATTAAAAAATTTAAGAGGGAAAAGAACATATTATGTTAAAATTACAGCATTTGATAGTGTTAATGCTGTGGATAGTGATGTTTATGCCTTTAGAATTTTGTATAAACCTGAAAGACCTGTAGCTGTTCAACCTTTAAATGAAGAGAAAAATATATCTTTAAATCCTGTTTTAAAATGGGAAGCCAGAGATAAAGATAGTACAAGATTAAAATATAATCTGTATTTTGGCGAAGATAAAGATAATCTTTCTCCTGTTGCAACTAATCTCACATTAAATACATTTGATTTAAAACAGAAATTAAAGCCTTCTTTTAAGTATTATTGGAAGGTAGAGGTTATTGATGATAATAATAATAAGAATATTAGTAATGTTTTTGAATTTGTTACTTCAAATCCGCCATCTACACCTGTTATATTGGAACCTAACCTTTCTCAGGAAATTTCCTATGATGCAACATTTGTATGGGAGTCAAAAGATGAGGATAACGATAATTTATCCTATGATTTATATTTGGGATATGATGATGGTGAAATGAAAAAGATTATTGAAGATTATAAAAAGAATGAAATAGTTATTTCATATTTATCTCCTGGTAAGAGTTATAGGTTTAAAATAGGGGTTAGAGATGGTAAGGGAAATTATGTGGAAAGTAAGGTATATATTATAAAGGTAAAGTTTTCTCCTATTTTACAATGGAAATTTATTATGGATGACAAAGTTGAAGGTAATCCTGCATTGGATAATGAAGGGAATATTTATGTTGGAGATAATAGCGGTTATTTCTATAAAATAAATTCTAAAGGCATTTTATTATGGAGATTTAAAACAGAGGATAAAATCTGGTCCAGTCCAACTTATTATAATGGCCTGGTTTATTTTGGAAGCAATGATGGTTATTTATATGTATTAAATAGCAAAGGTGAATTAATCTGGAAATTTAAAACGCAGGATATAATAACCTCTTCTCCTTTAATAGATATAGATGGGACAATATATGTGGGAAGCTGGGATGGATTTTTGTATGCGATAAACCCGGATGGAACTTTAAAATGGAAGTTTAAGACTAATAATTCTATTAGCGGAAGTCCTGTAATGGGAAGAGATGGAACAATATATATAGGTAGCTGGGATGGATTTTTGTATGCGATAAATCCAGATGGTACTTTAAAATGGAAATTTAAAACAGAAAATAGAATATCCCAGACAGCAGCACTTGATAGGGAAGAAAATATCTATATTGGCAGTGAAGATGGAAATCTTTATGTTTTAAACTTTGAAGGGGAATTAAAATGGAAGTTTAAGACAGAAAGTTATATAAAATCTTCACCTGTTATTGATAGGAATGGTGTGGTATATATTGGAGGTTGGGATAACTATTTTTATGCAATAAATCCTGACGGTTCTTTAAAATGGAAATATAAGACAGAGTATGTATTGTTGTCTTCGCCGGTAATAGGTGATTTGGGAAATATATATATGGCAGGTTACGATCATTTTATTTACTGTTTTGATGAGGAAGGATCTTTGAAGTGGAAACGTGAAATGAATGATATGATAGGAACTAATCTCATACTTTCTAATAATAAGCTTATTTTTGCAGATGTAAAAGGATTTCTTTATGTTTTAAATGTTCAGGATAAAAATCTGGATTCTCTTGCACATTGGCCTGCATTTAAAAGGGATAACTTTAATATGGGTAAGCTGGTAACTGTAAGAAATTCTTTGCCGTTGGGACCTGATAATCCTTATCCAGAGGATAATCAAAAGGATGTTTCGCTGTATACAAAGTTAAAATGGCAGGCTTATGATATGGATGGAGATAAAATAGTATATGATTTATATTTTGGTACAGAAAAGGATAAATTGAAAAAGATTGTGGAAAATTCACCGGTATCTGAATATACGCCTGAACATATATTATCTCCAAAAACAGTATATTACTGGAAGGTTGTTGTAAAAGATGTTAGAAATGGAGTAAAGGAAGGGCCAGTGTGGTCATTTAAAACAATAAATCCATATGGAAAGATAAAATGGAATTTTAAAACACTGGGCTGGGTTGAAAATACACCTTTGATAGTGGGAAATAGCATATATTTTGGTAGTTATGATAAATATTTCTATGCATTAACTACAAATGGTAATTTAAAATGGAAATTCCTTGCAAATTCAGAAATTATTGCTTCTCCGAATACAGAGGATAATAACATAATATATTTTGGAGATGTTTCTGGAAGATTATATTCAATTACCAGAGATGGAACGTTAATCTGGACATTGAAATTAGATGGTGATATTATCTCTACACCTCTTGTAAAAAATGGTAAAATATATATAGGAACATCTAATGGAATATTATATGCAATAGATAAAAATGGTGAAATTCTATGGACATTTAAAACAGGAGATTATATTGCGTCTATGCCTTCTTATTATGATGGAAATATAATCTTTGGAAGTTCCGATTCATATGTTTATTCTATTAATGAAAAGGGAGAGTTAAACTGGAAGTTTAGAACAAGTGGTGCTGTAAAATCCTCGCCGTCTATAGATAATGAAGGAAATATATATATTGGAAGCGATGATAATTATCTATATAAACTGACAAAGGATGGAATACTGGTATTTAAATTTAAAACAAATAGTTCTATTCAGACAAAGGCAAGTATTGATTCAAATGGAAATATTTATTTTGGAAGTTTAGATCATTATCTATATATTATAAACAAAGAAGGAAAGATTATTACCAGATTTAAAACAGATGGACCAATTATTTCAACGCCGACATTTGATGATAAAGGATATATATATTTTGCAAGCCTTGATTCTAAAGTATATGCGTTGAATAAAGATTATAAGATTGATTGGATATTTAAGAGCGGATATGGGATATCTTCAAGTCCAATAGTAAAGGATGGTATATTGTATATTTCAAGTAAAGATGGATATATGTATGCTCTTCAAATTGAAGGTGAAAATACTCCAGAAAACTATATTATAAAAAATTATTATAATAAATAACTTTGAAGGGGGCTGGATTAATGAAGAAGTTATTACTGATACTTTTGGTAGGAATGATGATGATTTTAAGCAGTTGTGGTCCATTGGCGTTTTTAAATCCTTTTGGAGGTAAAAAAAATAATGTGTCCACTACTTCACAAACAAAGAATTTATCAAGAGCAGAAGCTTTCTGGGATCAGCAAAAGATTTTTGTTGATAATTCCACCAATTACCTTTTAAAGGCAGCTGTTATACCGGGTACAGAAGGAAAGAAGATATTGGAAATTTATGATGAATCAATTTCAGAAAATCCAAGGGTAGAGATAGAAATACCTTCTGTATTTACAGATTTCAACATTGATTATATTTTAAGAATCTCTGCAGGAAATTATTATTTAATAGGTAATTTTTCCATATCTATTGGTAAAAGCAGCGGAAAGATATGGAAAATAGTATTATTAAAAAATGCCAATACAAATCCTATTTTGAGAATTCCAGATGCAGAAGCAGAAAATATAAATTTAAAAATCAATGTTTTAACTTCAAGAAATGAAAAATTCCCTGGTTCATGGCAACCAATTCAAATGGATAATACAGGATGGTTGTATTTCATAAATACAGCTAATGCAGGATTATATGCATTTGACTATGAAACAGGTGATTATTATAGATTGGTTGATAAAGAAAATAAGACACTGGATAAATTTTCTGCAAATGATTATTATCAGATAATAAATAATTTTATTGTATATTCATCAGGAAATAAAATTTATGTTGGTAAATTAGGGGTTACGGCAACTCTTGAAGAAGGACAGAAGATAAAAACTGTTACAGGGGTTAAAGAATTATATGATTTATCAAATAAGGTTTCATATCCAATTGCTATGTCAAATTCCGGATATATTGTTTATCTTGATAATACCGAAAATATATCCAAGCTAAAATATCTTAATTTAAACGCAAGTAGTTCAAAACCAACAGAATTAAAGCTCTTTACTGATATAGAACAGAATTCTGATGTAAAACTTGGAGGAAGCGTTAAGTTAACCAATAAAGATGTGGCAATAAAAATAAACAATATTGAAAGTGCTATATATAGCGATGGAAAAACATATATTTTATTTTCAGATTTAACAATAAAGTATAAGGTTCAAATAATTTTAGATTATAAGGTTCAAATTCCACTGGATGATCAAAACGAAGCAAGTTATTATGCTGTGTTGGTTGTTCCTCATAACAGGGATAATTATCCATTATTCACCAAAAAGGTAATTTATTTATTTGAAAAACCACAAAATGAAAATAACGGAGTAAAAAAGATTTTAAATAAACATTTCTTTGCTATAGTTCCAGCAGATCCACACAAAACTCTTGAAGATGGATCATATATTAAAAGATTTGATTTAACAAGTTCAACAGAATATAAAATAGAATTTAAAAAGGTTCAGGAAGAACAGGTTAAAGATGCTGCAGATATTAATCTCATTATAAAAGGTAATAAAATGCAAGTTAGATTAATGACACCTGTAAATCTTGATTTTGAAAAATTAAAGAATTTAGCTGTAAGAAATAATATTCCATATAAGTTTAAAACAATAAATTCAAAATTTGCTGATGACTTTGGAATATATATGTATTTTGAAGGTACAGACCTTGAAAATAAACCTATTTATGGGATATTGGATTTAACAAAAATAAATAATGAAAAGATGGAAGTAATAAGGGTTTTAAATAATGTTGATGTTGAATCGTTAAAGAGAGAAGCAGTAAAAAATATGATTACAAAGTGAGGTGTGAAGAATGAAAAAATTAATCTATATTTTTATATTAGTGATTATGTTAATGTTTGTTGGCTGTGTTACAAAAGAAAAGGTTGAATTTATAGAACCAACGTTTATTGAAAACCCAGATGTAAATTTAATAAATTTAGATGAAAACAGATTATATGTAAGTTATGATAAAGATGGGAATCAGGTTGTTTCTGGATTAATCACAATAGATAAGGATAATAATTTATCCTATTTAAGATTAACAGGCCTGGATAAGGTTTTATGGTATAGCGAAGTTTTAACAAAATTCAGCACCCAGAATATAAATACAGTTTTAATGGATGAAGAAAATGGAAATGTTTATGTAAATGGAACTTTTGAATTTGGAGATAATGAAAAAAGAACAGTTTTGCTTTATCCTGCAGGAAAAGATTTACCAAATTCAATTTCTACAGAAGAATTATATACTGAAAGAGTTGAGGCTAACGGAAAAACATGGTCTCCTTTGCAATTTGATTCAAATGGAAAACTTTTTGGATTTACTACAGATAAATATGAATTATTGATGTTTGATAACAATGTAAAAATTTCAAAACAACCAACATCAATGAAGATTACATTGGATAAGGATAATTTGTATTTTAAAGTATTGCAAAAAAATAAGGACAATAATAATGAAAAAGATAAATTATTATGGAAAGAAAAAGATGGTAGTAAAATAATTCTTAAGATTAGGGAGTATAATGAATCAGGGCTTTCTGGTAATGCAACGGTTTTAATTTCAGATTTATCAAATAAAAAAGGACCATTTTTATTAAACACGGATAAGTTATTATATGGTGAATTATCAAATTCAAAGATAGCAACACTTGTATCTATAAATACCTCAACAGCTACTAGTGATATAATAGATTTATTTCCTGAGGATATAGTAAAAGATACAGATATAGAACTTGTTGGAGCAAGTAATGCAGATATATCAGAATCACCTGTTTCAACAGCAACATTTGAAGGTATTTATGATGTATATTCAAAAGATAATTCTGCATATGCAGTATTTAAAAATTTCACACTTGAATCTACAATGGTTATTGAAGACTTAACAAGAGGGGCAACGAATGTAGTAATAGCAAATACCACAATTCCATTGTTTGTAGTGGAATTTCCAGAAGAAGGTAATATAACCCAAACAGCAACAAAAAAAGTAAATATATATTATTTATCAGAAGAGTATAAGGATATTATTAACGATGAATCAGATATTTATATTTCACCGGAGAATTATATAATAATAAAGACAGGTAATAATCTATATAAAATAGATTTAAGATCAAGTATAGAATCTGATTTTGTGGTAAATTATCAAACAGAAGACGAAAAATTGAGCTATAATGCAAAGTTTAAGTATTTTGCAAAGAAATACAAATTTAATGTATTGGATTTAAATTCAACAAGATTAGCAGGTTTGAATAATATTCAGGATATAGAATTTTATGATCAATATGGAAGATTTGCATATATTAAATATGGATCAAATAAAAATGTAGCTATATATGATACATATAAAGATGAATTATATACAGGTGATGGAGAGCTTTCATTAAATATGAGCGTTGAAAAGTTTACACAGATCTATGAAGAAATAATTAAAAATGCAAAGTGAGGTGTGTGAAATGAAAAAAATAGGAATATTTTTACTTCTAAGTATATTAATAATTTCAGTTTCATCATGTACGGATCTTGATGTTACTTCAATGTTTTCAGGTAAGGTAAATATAGCAGTTGTTAATAGTGTATATTATACAGATGGAAGCTCTACAACTATAAATTTAAAATTATATAAGGATAGTAAACCTGTTAAATCATTAAATGTAGAAAGCGGAAAAAAGGTAGAAATAAAAGATCTAGATAAAGGTGATTATAAATTCGAAGCCAAGTTAGATAAAGATGAAAAAACATATTCTGATACAATAAAAATTGATAAAGAAGTTACTATTGTAATAGAAAGCAAAGATGGAGTTCTTAAATTTGAAATAAAATAAAAAAGCGAGCATTATGCTCGCTTTTTATTTTTATCTGGTTATTGCAGTTATTAATTCAGCAAACTCAAAAGGTTTATTTAGAATTAAAACATTGAATTTTTCAAGCTTCTCTCTAACTTCATCTGATAAATATCCTGTGATTACTACAATTTTAACATCTGGATTATATCTTCTAATATATTCTACAAGTTTATCCCCTGTTTCTTCAGGCATCATATAATCTGTAATAACAATATCTATAATATCTTTAAATTTCTCATATAATTCAATTCCATTTTTTACACAATGGGCAGTATAAACTGTTGCTCCCATTTTTTCAAATTGTTTTTTTAAATTTTTTCTTATTCCAATTTCATCGTCTACAATTAATATATTTTTTCCTTTGAGATTTGTGGTTTCATATATTATATCCATTTCATTAAATATAATTTTATCGGTGGTTGTTGGTAGATAGATTGAAAAAATGCTTCCTTTATTTGGAGAAGAAGAAACTTCTATTTTTCCATTATGATCTGATATTATTTTGTTAACTATTGCAAGACCAAGTCCGGTGCCTTTTTTCCCTTTTGTAGTATAAAATGGATCAAATATTTTTTTAATATTTTCTTCTGGAATTCCTGTGCCATTATCTATTATCTGTAGCTTTATGAAATTATTATTTTCTATTATTTCTGTTGATATATTTATTATAATTTCAGGTTTTTCAACATTTTTTACAGCGTCACGGGCATTTGTAATTAGATTTAGTAATACCTGAGTTAGCTGATTTTGATCACCGAATATTTTAACATTATTATCTATGTTATTGTTTATGGATAATTTTATATTTAATGGAATTCCTTTTCTCAGTAGCTTATATGTATTATTTATAAATTCATTGAAATTAAATGTTTCAAAGTTAACATCTCCTTTTTTTGAAAAAACAAGCATTTGCTTTATTATATTACTTGCCCTTTTTATTGATTCTTCAATATTTTCCAATGATTCATTTATTTCTTCGGGATCATCTGTATATTTCATAAGTTCTACTTCTGTTTTTAAAACGGTGAGTATATTATTGAAATCATGAGCAAATCCACCGGCCATTAAACCCATTGTTTCCATTTTCTGGCTTTGCATAAGTTCAAACTGTGTTTCTTTGAGTTGTTTAAGTGTTGTATTTACATTGTTCATAAGAGCTATAAATGCATTATTTATAAGATGATTTTCATTAAAATGAGTCTCTTTTTGCAGAATAATATCTCCTGGATTCCAATTTCTTCCCCATTGGGTAATTTGCTTCATTTCATGAATAAAACTTCTTTCAAGTGTATGGATTATTATAAAGATTATTATTAGCATTAATAAAATTATTAGAAAAGATAGTTTTAAATAGAAAAGGCTATTTGAAAATTTTTCAAATGGAGTTATAAAATAAATATTACCGCTAAAAAAATCGAGTTTTTTTGAAGAGATTACGGCGTTTGCACCAAAAAATTGTTTAAGCTCTTCTTTGTTGTTTATTATTCTAATTTCATACGGAGAATTATTTAAGAAAACAACATTTTTATTCATTGTGAATATAATGTATGTTTTTTCAGGAACGAATTTTAATATTTCTGATTTTATAAATTCATTATCAAAGATAAAGATATAATACAGATTATTATCGTATTTTACAATTGCTGAGATTTCCGGAGAAGAGGATAAAGGTGAAAATACAAAAGGCAAAACCCTGTATTCACCAACAACCATATTTTGACATGTGTTTTTATAATATTTTACTGAAAAATCTTTTTTTAGATGTTCTGAACCTTGTTTTAGAATATTTTTTATTTTATAATGTTCATCAAAAGAATAAGCCCCTTTTATATATTCGAGGTGAAATAACTTTATATTAATATAATCAGGTGTTGTGTATAGATCAACTTTTATTACATTCATCCATTGATCTATTAAGGTTTTTACGTTGTACTCTGTTAAATCCATTAATTTTTCCTGTTTTTCAAGCTCATTTTCTTTTAATGCTGACGTGGTTGTTTTTATTATAATAATGGAGATAATTGCGAATATTATAAATGTGAAGATGATAATATAATTAAAGTATTCAATGAAATTTCTTTTTTTATTAAGCATAGTTATCACCGCTTAATTTAATTGATTATTTCTACCCATTTATTTCCATCATAAATTCCAAAATACATATTTTTAGAGCTTTCGCCATATTTGTCGAATTTTACATTACCAAAAATAGTTTTAAATTCATGTTCTGTAATAAATTTTTCCATTTTTTCTGGTGTATTATTTCCTGATTTGTAAGTTTCCCAGAAAATTTGCATAATTTCATAACCTAAAAATGCATGTAAAGAAGGTTCTTCTTTTAAATCATTTATAAAATAATCATAGAAATCCTTTAATTTTCCTGTGTATTCATATGGATAATGCGAAGGGACAATAACGTTTTTCAGATAATCTCCAGCAGCTATTTCAAGCCCTTTGCTTCGTACCCATGGAGTGGTTATAATATTTACATTTGAATTTGTTAATTTTAATTCCTGAATAACCATTCCAACTTCTCCAATTAAACCGGCAATAATATATACATTATTCTGGTTTTTATATGCATTTGTAATAAGGTCAATATATCCATCTGTTTTAAAATTAACCTTCAAATGTTCAATATGTCCCTTAAAATAAGTTTTAAAATATTCATATGCTGCCTCAGTGTATACAGGGTTTGAGGAATCTACTATGACAAAGATATCTTTTATGTTTTTCTTATTAAGAAAATTAGCTATTTCTTTTTGTTCTTTTTCTGTATCGGGAATTGTTCTAATAATTCTGTCGTCTATTCCCTTAAATTTAGGAGAAGTAGCAGAGATAACAAGACCTAAAATGTTGTCAGTTTTTAGTTTTTTATATACTCTATTTAATGAGCTTGAAGTGGTGCCAAAAATTATAAATCTGACACCTTCTTTTTTTAAACGATTATACTCTTTTTCTATCTTTTCCTGATCCCAGCTATCATCAGCAGGAATAACGGTTATATTGCTTTCAAGGTTGTTTTCCCTGATATAAAGATTAATAGCTTCAATTAAGGATTTTCCTGAGGGCATTGCTCTGCCAGATAAGGCTGTAATTACACCAACCTTAACAGGATTTTTTGAACATGAAATTATTAAAAATACAGAAATTAATAGAATAATAAAAATAAAGATAAATATTTTTTTCATAAAATCCCCCCTAAAATTTAATAAATTAGTCGGTGAATTTTTCTCGTAACTGTTTAAAGAGATGTTGGATATTTTCAAAAGCTTCAACTATTTCTGGATCAAATTGTGTTCCTTTACCCTCTAATATTTCGCTAACAGCAAATTCATGACTTTGAGCATCTTTATAAACACGTTTAGAGGTTATGGCATCATATGTGTCACATAACGATACAATTCGTGCGGAAAGCGGTATTTGCTCTTCTTTTAATCCTTCAGGATAGCCTTTTCCATCCCAGCGCTCATGGTGATGAAGAACCACTTCATGGATGGTTTTAAAGTATTCAAATGACATTGTTTCTTCAGAGATTTCGCTTAACATTCGTGCGCCATAGACAGTATGCATTTTCATTATTTCAAATTCATTTGCTGATAGAGGCCCGGGTTTTGATAAGATCTGTTCAGGAATAAGTAGTTTTCCAATATCGTGTAAAGGTGCTGCATGATGTAATTCATAGAGAAATGAGATATCAGGTTCTTTGCCTATAAGATGAAAGTATTCTTTTGCAAGTAATACCGCAAATTTTTGGACTCTTTCTATATGTTTTCCAGTTTCAAAGGATTTAAATTCCGTCATTTTAGATAGCATTAAAATAAATGAATCTTTTATTTCCAGTGCATGATGTCTTTCTGCTGCTTTAAGACGTGCCTTTAATTCATGAATTTCAAATGGTTTTGTCATATAGTCATCAGCACCTAATTCCAAAGCCTTAACAATACTATCTTTATCTTCAATACCACTTAGAACTATTATGTATGGTTTTCGTTCAATAAAGGTATTTGATATTTTTTCTAAAACTTCAAATCCATCAATTCCAGGCATTTTTAAATCTAAAATTATAAAATTCACGTGTATTTTCTTTTCCATTAATTGTACAGGCTCAGAAGGTAAGATCATATTTATTACTTCCTGACCATCCTGAGCTTCATAGATTTCATATCCCCATTTTTTTAAAAGTCGTTTAAGACTATATCTCACAGAGTCTTCATCATCAGCTACAAGTATTTTTAAGTTTGCCATATCTTCACCTCTTTTCTGTGGTTTACATATTTGTTAATACATTATTATTATATCATAAAAAAGGCCCGGATTTTTAAATCCAGGCCTTTTTTATGATATATGTATTATTTAAATAATTCTGCTTTTCCTGCTGAACCAAGAACTTCCATTCTATCTGAAATAACCTTAATTGTATATTCTTTGGCAAGTTTGAAGTATTTTCTTGGATCAAATTCTTTTGGGTTGTTGTTTAAGAATTCTCTTAAACCAGCAACAAAAGCAATTCTTAAATCTGTATCTGTATTTACTTTATTAATTCCACATTTTACAGCTTCTCTTAAGATATCTGCTGGAACTCCTTTGGCTCCACCAAAGTCTGCACCGTGCTTTTCGGCAATTTCAACAAATTCTGGAACTACTGATGAAGCGCCATGAAGTACCAAAGGTATTTTTGTATATTCTTTTACCTTTTTAATTCTGTCATAATCGATTTTTGCTTCTCCTTTAAATTTAAATGCTCCGTGTGAAGTACCTACTGCTGGTGCTAAGAAATCAACACCTGTTTCTTCAACGAATATTTTTGCTTCTTCAGGATTTACAAGAACATTTTCAGCTGCTACAGCTTCATCTTCAACACCGGCTAATTGACCAAGTTCAGCTTCAACTGAAACACCTGCAGCATGTGCAATTCTTACAATTTCTTTTGTTCTTTTCATGTTTTCTTCAAATGGATGTTCTGAAGCGTCGATCATTACTGATGAGTATCCAGCTTTTATTGCTGTTACTATATATTCGAAATCTTTACCATGATCAAGATGTAAAGCTACAGGAATATCAACTTCATCTGCAAATGTTTTAACCATTTTAACAAATAATTCGGCACCTTTTCTGAAATCGCCATTTCCTGCATATTTCATAGCACCCTGACTTGTTTCAATAATAACAGGTGAATTCATTTTTACTCCAGCTTCAATTATATAGTGTAAGAACTCAAGGTTGTTAATATTTAATGCTGGAACACCATAACCGTTTTTATCTGCATTTTCAAGTATAACTTTAGTATCTACGTAAGGCATACTTTTCCCTCCCATTTTTCAATGATTTTTCAACATATTATACCATAATTCTGTTACATCTCGTTTATCCGTTAGAATTGAATTTTCTTCGTGAAATTTCTTCGTTTACCTTCATATATCCATTTTTTATGGCGATTTTTCCTTTATTTGTTGTTTTTAAGAGTTTTTTAATTTTTTCCATTTCAGGTTTTATGTGATTAATTCTTTCTTTATCTTTTTCTAAGATAAACAGGGCTTTTTCTTTTATTTTTTCATTATCTGCAAATGGCAACATTTTTTCGAGTATTTTTTTTCTTTGTTCTAAGATTTTAGGCATTGTTTCATAATCTTCGTTTTTGATCATTCTGTCTATTAATGACTCTATCTTTTCCAATTCTTCAATTAACAAACTTATTTCTTTCAAATTTTCATTTTTATCCATATTAATGCCTCCCAAGGAGATTGTATTCTTCTTTCTTTTTTTGAAGGTATTTTTTAATTCCTTCTATTTCTTCAATATTCATACCATGTTTCCACCAATATGGTAATATGGAGTTATTAAGCAATAATGGATCGGTATTTATATCTAGCCAGCCTTTTTCAACTAATTCCATATATTGTGGTGTATTTGGTATAGGTGTAAATTCATTTACAGAAGGTATTATATTATTTTCTAAACAAAAATCTATAGCTCTTTTTACATCGTCTACCTTTTGTTCTGGTAAATTGGCCATTATATAAGCAGAAACATCTGTAAGTCCTTCATTTAAGAGGTAATTTGCTGCATTTTTTAAATCTTCATTGGAAACCTTTCCACCTGTTTTTTTCTGTAATTCTTCATCTGAAGTTTCATAACCGAGTTTAATTATTTTAAAATTAGCTTTAGCAAATAATCGAGCTATTTTTGGTGTTACAAGTTTTGCGTGTATGCCATTTGGCAAATGGTATCTAACATTAAATTTGGATAATTCATTCAGTAATTCTTCTTTTTGTGGATGTAATAAGAATGCGTCATCAAAGAAAACCACATCATTAACAGGCTTTTCTGATAAGATTGTTTCTAAACCGGAAATTATTTTTTTTACGCTACGTGTTTGATATTTCCACATTCTTGGCGTTACACAATATGTACATCTAAATGGACAGCCTATTGACGAGGTTATAACTACATGTGGTAATTGGGAATTATATAATTCATAAGCTGGATCAATCTCTTCAAACCAATTGAAATTATCTATTTGAAGATTATAATATTCCAGCATTTTATTAATTGCAAATGTTCCTGTTCCATTTATTATTTGTACATTTAATTCTTCAAAAACCTTTTTGGCATGTATTGGCATTATATTAACGTATATTCCTCCGAGAAATATAGGTTTTTCCGGAAATATTTTTCTTATTTCCTTTATTGTTTCATATACGCCATAATACCAATATGTCATTACAGAGGTGACTATTATTCCATCTACATCCGAATAAATTTTCAATCTTTTTTTAAACTCTTCTTTTGGAAGACCATAACGCTTGAATCTTCTTGGTATATCCTTTAATACAGGTGGATTTTCAACCTTTTCATAATGAAATTTTCCTGTGCCGTAATATCTATCTTTTATTTTGTCGTTTTTCACAAAATAATTATCATATCTGTTCATTAAGTCCAATAAACTTACCTGAAATCCTTCTTTTTTTAATATTCCGCCTACGTATAACAAACCTAATGGTTTCAACCAGAAATCGTATGCTGCTGTATCGTATATCCAGGGATTTATTAGCAAAAAATGCTTCATTTATTATCACCTTTTAATAGGTCATAGTATACATTTAATCCTTTTAAGGTTAAATATTGATCATATATTTCAAATTCCTTTATTACACCTTTTAAACTCCTGCCAATTCCACCAGTAAGCACAACTTTAAAATCTGTATTATATTCTTTTTTTATTTCTGAGATTAATTTTTGTATACCATATACTACCGTTTTTATTATACCTATTTGAATATTGTCAATAGTATTTTTTCCAACGGTATAGTCAAGAAATTTAAATTCTACCTGTGGTAATTTTGCGGTTTTTGAGAATAATGCCATCATCTGGGTGTTTATTCCAGGTATAATGGCGCCACCTATAAAATCGCCATTATATACTACATCTATTGTTATGGCAGTTCCAAAGTCTATGGATATAGCATTATTTCCGTAATATTTTTTTAGAGCCAATGCATTTACTATTCTATCTGCACCAACTTCACGAGGATAATCAACCTTTAATTCCATGCCTTTTAATTGAGTAGCGTTTACAAATATTGCTTCTACATTAAAATATTTGCTCGCATATTTTTCAAGTATATAATTTACAGAAGGTACGACAGAAGAAATTATAACTGTGTCTATTTCATTTTCAGAAATGCCTTCTCTTGATAGAAGTGAGTATAAATGCGAATATAATTCATCTTCTGTTTCAAATGATTTTGTTCCAATTCGCCAGGTTTTTAAAAAGTCATTTTCAAATAATCCTATTACCATATGAGTGTTTCCTACATCAAATAATAGTCTCATTTCCTACCTCCATATCTCTGTTGC
The DNA here is from genome assembly GCF_013363245.1 of Marinitoga sp. 1135. Taxonomy (NCBI): domain Bacteria; kingdom Thermotogati; phylum Thermotogota; class Thermotogae; order Petrotogales; family Petrotogaceae; genus Marinitoga; species Marinitoga sp. 1135. The sequence goes on from NZ_LBEZ01000015.1 coordinate 16,200, forward strand.
AGCTTTTCTTAATCTATTCATTATGGATATTCCCAATCCTTTATCTTCTACTCCTTCTATAATTATAACATCATTGTTGGTTTTGTCAGCTTCTCTCAAAAAACCAAATAAATTTGTTGCTATTTCAAAGTAATTTTCTATACTTCCAGAGACTAATATATCCATATTAGAAAAATATTTTGTATCTTCTTTAAAAGTTATAATTAAAGGATTTTTATAATTTTTAGCAAGTTGATGTATTTTTTCTATTCTATTCCCTGAATATTCTATAAGGATAGTTTTTTTGTCTGGAGCATAGTGTCGATATTTCATTCCAGGTGCTCTGGCAACATCAACCTTTGCTTTTCCATATATAAATTCAGGAATTTCTATTTTTCCAAATATTTCATGTAATTTTTCCGGAGTAATTGGTCCAGGTCTTAATAATGTTGGAATCTTTTCTGTTAAATCTATAACTGTTGATTCAAGACCAAAATCAACCTTTCCTCCGCTTATTATTACATCTACTCTACCGTTTAAGTCCTCAATTACATGTTGAGGATCAGTAGGACTGGGTTTTCCCGAAAGATTAGCGCTTGGAGCGGCTATTGGTGTGTTTGATTCTTTAATTAAAGCGCGAGCTATTGGATGTGCAGGAATTCTTACGGCAACTGTATTTCGCCCAGCTGTTACAATATCCGGTATATTTTTCTTTTTTTTCAAAACAAAGGTTATTGGACCTGGAGTGAGTATTTTTATTTTTTCAAATAAATTTTTATCTATTTCCACAAAATCCAATATATCTTTTATATCACTAAAATGAGCAATTAAAGGATTATCTGAAGGTCTTCCTTTAGCTATAAAGATATTTTTTACTGCAGTTTCGTCAAGAGCATTTGCGCCTAACCCATAAACGGTTTCTGTAGGGAAAACCACTAATTTTCCAGCTTTTATATATTCAGCTGCTTCTTTTATTTTTTCAAGCTGGAAATTTAAAGGATCTATTTCTAAAATTTTTGTTTGCATGAAATTCTCCTTTCGCCTTTAAATTTGTTTGGTATTTTAATTATATCATCTAATTATTATAATATTTATATTTTTAATATTATTTTGAATTTAGAATAAAAATATGTTATAATTACTATTAGATAAATTATTCCGGAAGAGGGGGGAGAGTATGAAAAAAGCATTGTTATTTATTAGTGTGTTAGTTTTAAGCATGGTTGTATTTTCTTCACCTACAACAATTGTAGGGGCTTATGGATGGACGGATATTTTTATTGGTTTTAGTGGATATGGGGTATATGGTGGAGTAAGATATGATTTTGATACCTCAAAGATCTATGATTTAAAACCTATTTTGGGAAAAGAAAATTCAGAAGTCTTAGATGCAAGTGTATATGTTGGTGGCGGATTAAATTATGCAGAATTTGATGCAAGTGTTCTGGGATTAGAGGATGAAACATATGGATCCTTCTTATTAACCGGAAAAACATCTGCATTTTTTGGAACACCTATTTTGGGATTTAAGATTTTTGGATTGCAATGGATTCCAGGTCTTGAATTGGGAGTTACAATGGATTATTACTTTTCAGCATTAAGTGATGAAGCTAAAAAGAACATGAGTGGAATAGCTTTAACTGATAATATGGTTCTTAGTTTTGATTATGGAATAGGATTCCAGATTGAACCAATAGAAATAAATGGTATTTATGTAAAACCATTGTTCTTTCCATGGCCATTGTTATTAGGTGCAGAATTACAATTTTAATTGTTGTTAAAAATAATAAAACGCCTTCCATTTGGAAGGCGTTTTATTATTTTTCTTTATGTTGAAATATCAAGTCCTTTTCTTGGTTGCTGATTTACCTGTTGCTTTATAACATCGCCAGCCTGTTTCATGGCTTCTCTCCATGCTTCTAATAATGTGTTTAAAAGTCCCTTAACCTCTTCAAGAATTTCTGTGTCTTTTTTTAAATTTGCTTCTAATAATCTTCTGTACATATAGCTATACAATGCTCTTAGATTTTTTGAGATTTCTCCACCTTTTTCCATATCCAGAGAAAGATTTAATTCCATTACAATATCCTCTACGCGCACAATTTGATTATGTGCTTCCGGTAGTTTTTTATCCCTTATATATTTTATAGCTCTATTTAACCTTTCAATGGCATTTACATACAAAAGCTCAACTAATTTAGCAGGACTTGCGGTTTTAACCATACTTTCGAGGTATCTATCGTTTGCATTTGCAGTATTTGGATAATAACTGTTTGGTTGATACATTTTATCACCTCACTCAATTTCATTTATAGCCCTTTCAAAAGCGTCTTTAAACATATCTAATATTTGAGGAAAATCATAATCTAAAATATCCGAAATTTCTACATTATCTGCATTTGATTGTGATTCTATTATTTTTTCCAAAATCTCTTTTTGTTTTTCCATGTCTTCATCACTTATAAATTGTTTGTTTAATACATTGGAAGCCTGATTTATTATTGTATTCATTGCCTGCAAACCTTCAGCTAACGCTTTTAACATTTTATGCCCTTCTTCTGTGTTTAACATAACCTCTTTGGAAACATTTTCAAGTGATTTTTCAATCTTATCTATATATTCTTTTCCTTCAAGGAGCAATTTTTTTACAAGGCCATATAGATCATCAAATGTAAGTTCGACCTCTTCTCCGCCTTCAAAATATGCACCTTTTAATTCGTCATAGAATTTCATAGGTATATCTTTCCCGTTTATTTTCATTCCAACAAGAACAGAATTCAATTTTTCTGTTTGAAAGAAATTGACTAATTCATTGAAATTTGAAAATTGTTCTTTTGAAAATTCTCTGTCAAAATTTTGATTGTCAGATTCGTAAATTACCTTTACTTTTATTTTATCGTTCATATTATAACCTCCTACTAAATTCCATATGTATTATCGTCTAATTTTATTATATCATTAATTATGATTTTATAAAAATAGATGAATTTCCTATTTGTATTTTATACGAAGTATGTATGTCAAAAAAATTTAATATTGATATTAACATTTTGATATGTTTTTTTGTTGACATATAAAGAAAAAAAGATTATAATAATAAACGTATTGTTTATTATACCGTTCATTTTTAAATCTAAAAATACGATTTTTAAAAGAACTTTTTTTGGAAAAAATGTTGTAAAGCTTTATTATAGCGGTATAGAATTGTTTAATATAAGTTACATAAATAACGCATTTAAAAATACAGGTGATATTATGAAAATAGGGGAGAAACTGAAGAAATTAAGGCTTTCACGGGGATTAACTCAGGAAGAACTTGCTGTTAGAGCAGATTTAACAAGAGGTTTTATTTCTCAGTTAGAGCGTGATTTAACGTCTCCAACACTTGAAAGTCTTGAAATGATTTTGAGAGCGTTGGGAACAAATTTAAAAGAATTTTTTTCTGACTTTGAGGAAAAAAAGATTATATATAAAAAAAGCGAAAGAGTCCCATTGTATGATACGCCAGATGGAGTTAAAGAAGAATTATTAATGACTGATACTGAAGTAAAGAAGATTGAGCCGATGATAGTTGAGCTTGAACCGCAGTCTCAAACAGAGGAAGAAGATTATCATGAAGGATCAGAATTTGGATATGTCCTTGAAGGAAATATAGAATTGTGGCTTGATAATGCAAAATACAAAGCAAAAACGGGAGATGCATTTTATTTTAAATCAGATAAAAAACATTATATAAAAAATGCAAGCAGAAAAAAGAAAGCAAGAGTTTTGTGGATTGAAATACATTAAATAAAAATAAAATAGATACCATGGGGAGGGTTGTATATGGCAAAATCATTGGGAAGACATATTGTAGCAGAATTTTATGAATGTGATAAAGATATTTTAGATGATGTAGATAAAATTGAAGAATTAATGAAAAAGGCTTCTATTGAATCAGGAGCAACTCTTGTAACTTCAACATTCCACAGATTTTTGCCCCATGGGGTAAGTGGAGCTGTTATAGTTTCTGAATCACATTTTGCTATTCATACATGGCCAGAATATGGATACGCATCCGTTGATATCTATACATGTGGCGATCATGTTGATCCATGGAAAGGATTTGAATTTTTAAAGAAAGCATTTAATTCACAAAGGGCACAAACAGTAGAACATTTAAGAGGCGTTTATGAAGAAATTGGTATTGATGAAAATTCTCCACACAAGGTAGAAGCTTAAGGGAGGGATAAGAATGGAAAAGAATTTAGAACCAGGCAGACATTTATTATACATGGAATGGTATACAGGTGGCGATGTAGGATTATTCATGAAAATGAATAAGATTTTATTTTCTGGTCAGAGTGAATATCAAAGGGTAGATGTGTTTGAAAATCCAGAATTGGGTAGAGTATTTTCTTTAGATGGAATTACAATGACAACAGAAGTAGATGAATTTATGTATCATGAAATGTTAGTTCATGTTCCTATGTTCATTCATCCAAATCCAAAAAGGGTATTGGTAATTGGTGGTGGAGATGGAGGTTCAACAAGAGAAGTTTTAAAACATCCATCAGTAGAAGAAGTAATTTTGTGTGAAATTGACCCAATGGTTATTGAAGCAGCAAGAAAATATTTGCCAACAACAAGTGTTGAATTTGATAATCCAAAATTGAAAATAGTTAATGAAAATGGAGCAGAATATATAAAGCAATTCAAAGATTATTTTGATGTAATTATTGTTGATTCAACAGATCCAACAGCAGGTGAAGGTGGACACTTATTTACAGAAGATTTCTATAAAGCATGTAGAGATGCATTGACAGAAAACGGTGTATTCTCAGCAGAAACAGAAGATCCTTTCTATGACAGAGCATGGGTGGGAATTGCATACAACAGAATAAAGAACGCATTTCCTGTAGCAAAGGTTTATATGGGATTCATGACAACATATCCATCAGGAATGTGGAGTTATACATTTGCTTCAAAGGGACTAGATCCATTAAAGGATTTCAATCCTGAAAAATTAAAGAATTTTGAAAAGAAAGATACATTAAAATATTATAATGAAGAAATACATGTTGCAAGTTTCGCACTTCCAACATTTGTAAAGAAGTTAATAGGTGTTGAAAAGTAATTATAGATGATTAAAATAAAAACCGGTGAGAAAATTCTCACCGGTTTTTATTTTATGTGCAGACTCACATTTGTGTTCGTCCTTTTGATGTTGATTGAGAAAAATAAAAGTTCATTTGTACGACTTGAGTGCTAATCTTCGAAAATTGCTCGTTCTCAGGGGTCGTTGCAGACTCACGTCCATGTTCGTCTTCACTCAAAATCACATCCGTGTGATTTTGACCCCTTCCACTCACAATTTTCTCAGGCACTCTGCGAGCCTTCACTCGCTTTTATTTTTTCCAACTATCCTGTAATCCCCGCTTCGGGAAATTCTTAGTCTTCGTTCATATTATTTTTCTACTTTCTTTTACACAATCAGGCACTCTGGAAGCCTTCACTTACCTTTTTATTTATGAAAAAAATAGTTAGAATAATGTGAGCGAAAACTTGAAAATTCCCGAAAAAATTCGAAGTGGAGCCGGACAAAATCACACGGATGTGATTTTGAGTGAAGACGAACATGGACGTGAGTCTGCAACGGCCGGCGGGAACGAGAATTTTTGAGGATTAGAATTTTCTACCGTTTGAGCGAACATTATTCGTACTATTTTCTTCATCTGTTATCTTTATTTTTTCCAACTATCCTGTAATCTTTGCTTTGGGAAATTCTTAGTCTTCGTTCATATTATTTTTCTTTATATATACAGATGGGTGTTCTGCGAGTATTCAGTTTTCACTTTTTTTATTATTAAACATCCTATGTTATAATTATAATAAATGCCTGTAAGAAGAGGGGGAATTTTTATGAATTTGCATCATTATGTTGAAATTCTTGTTGATTATATTGCCGATTTTTCATATATATTGGCTATTGTTGTAATTGTTTTTGGAATGATAGTGGCATTTAGAATTTTTATAAGGGATGTTTTATTTGGGGATAGATCAGAAGATGCTATTTGGGAAAGTAGGCTTGAATTAGGGCATTCATTTTCTTTGAGTTTGAGTTTTTTGATTGGTGCGAGTATATTAAAAACAACAGTTGCGCCTACATGGGATGATATTGGTAAATTAGCATCTATTATAGCAATTAGAACTACTTTAAATTATTTTTTAACAAGAGAAATTAAAGAACATAAAAAGGATGTTGCCAATGAATCGAAATAGTCTTATATGGATGAAGGAATTTTTAAAAGAAGATAATTTAAAAATTCTAAAACATTTGAAAGAAAATAGGATTCCGTTAATAGACTATGGTAAAATGGAAGAATTTTATAAAGATGTTGAAGCAAAAGGGATAAAAATAATAACATATTTTGATGATGAATATCCTGAAAAATTAAAGAGAATATACAATCCTCCATTGGTATTATATGTAAAAGGAAATATTGATTTATTATATGAGAAGTCCATTGGAATTGTTGGCTCTAGAAAATGTACTGCATATGGAAGAAATATATCAACAAATTTTGCAAAGATACTTGCTGAAAAGTATGTAGTAGTTAGTGGAATGGCTTTTGGGATAGACGCGGCAGCGCACAAAGGAGCTTTAAAGTCTGGAAAAACTATTGCTGTGCTTGGTAGTGGAGTTGATGTTGCTTATCCGAGAAGTAATGTGAAGTTATATGAAGATATCCTGAATAATGGTGGATGTATTGTGTCAGAGTATAGGCCGGGGACGCCTGCCACGCCATTTCGATTTCCAGAAAGAAATAGAATAATTGTTGGTTTAAGCGAAGGCATTATAGTAGTTGAAGCGGCTAAAAAAAGCGGTTCTTTAATTACCGCAAGATTGGCTGTTGAAAGCGGGATAGATGTATATGCTATTCCTGGAGATATAACAAGAAAAAGTTCAGAGGGTACAAATGAATTAATTTATAATGGAGCAATTCCTTTGATTTCTGAAAAGGTTTTAAAAGAGATATTTAATATAGAAGAAAATAAAAAAACAAAAAGAATAGAAAATGAAGATGATTTAAAAATAATTATGGCAATTGATAATGGATATAACACATTTGAAGGTATTGTTAGTTATACCAGGCTTTCAACACCTCTTGTGTTGCAACGTTTAACAATTCTGGTAATGAATAAGATTATATTTGAAGAAAATGGTAGGTATCATCTGGGAGGTTAATGTAAATGAGAAAAACAGTTTTTTTAATTTTATTATTTTTATTAATAATTTTTTCAGGATGTTCGAGTCAGCAAAATAAAAAGGAAGATATATTTAAAAGTTTTAGCAATATTTCAGAAGTATTATATAAAGAAATAGTGGTAATTGGAGAAGGAATAAGTTATAAAGATGCTGAGGCCAATGCAAGGGTTCAGGCGTTGCAAAATATTGTAGGTATGAAGGTTTATAGTCAAACAACTGTGAGAAATTATAAATTAGTGGATAAAAAAATATTATCAAAAACATATGGATTTATAAAGAAATCAGAAATTCTGGAAAAAAGTGAAAAAGATGGAATATTCACGGTAAAAGTAAAATATTATGTTTCTCCAGAAATTCCAGATGAAGATTATTTCTATATTTTACAACAGATGAGAAAACCAAGAATAGGAATATTAATACATGTTTTTGAAGAGAATAGTCTTAAGTATAATTTTTCTCCAGAAAATATAATTGCCAGTGAACTAACTGAAAAATATGGATTTAACGTTGTTCATAGTAATGAACTTATGAAATATAAATTGAAAAGTTACAATTCTATTGACTTAAGTAAGGAGTTATTTGATTTTGATGTTTTGATTGTTGGAGATATACATAGTAAATATTTAGGAGAATATCAAGGTCTAAAAACAGCCAGAGCTAATCTGGATTTAAAAGTATATTGGGTTGGCAATGGAAAGCTTATAACAGGTATGGCGAAAAATTCCAGTGGTGCTGATATAACTGTTGATGGTGCAATAAATAGAGCTATTAATAAGGTTTCTTCTTTAATAAGCGATGATATTTCTATGGAAATAATAAAAAAATGGATGGATTATCTTGCAAATGGATTGCCAATAAGAATAAAAGTTGAGGATATTTCAACAGAAGAATATAAAACAATAGAAAATATGCTTAAAACAAACTTTGATATTAATTCTTTTTCATATATAGATAATGCAGCAACTTTTGATATAGAATCGACTTTATTTACAGATGAGATATATAATCGGTTTTTTATTGGATATAAAATTGAATACCAAAATATGCTATTTTTAGTTATAAAATAAAGAATTTGAAATTTTATTAAGAATATTTGAATATTATCGACATTTTTGGCTTTACAATACCGGAAAAAGTAAATGAAAAAAGTATTTTTTGTGTTATAATTAATTTTGTAACTTGTTACAAAAAAGATATATAAACATCAAAGGAGGGTTTTAGATGAAAAAGTTTGGTATTATTTTATTATTGGTAATTTTTGCAATTACATCATTTGCAGCATCTAACAAAATTGTTATATGGTGTTCAGAAAAACAGCCAGATTTCATAAAAACATATGGAGAAAAGTTTACAAGAGATACAGGAATATTAGTTGAAGTACAACAGGTAAACTTTGGAGATATAAAATCAAAATTCTTAACAGCAGCACAGGCAGGAGAAGGTCCAGACATTATTATAGGGGCTCATGACTGGGTTGGAGAATTAGCAGCAAATGGACTTATTGATTCAATTCCATTTTCAGCAATAGAAACAGATAAATTTGCAAAATCAGGACTAGATGCGTTCACAGTAAATGGAAAATTATATGGTGTTCCATATGCAATTGAAGCAGTTGCATTATTATACAATAAAGATTATGTTGAAGAACCACCAAAAACAATAGAAGAATTAAAAGAATTAGCAGCAGAATATACAACAGATGAAACATTAGGATTAGTATATGATGCAGGTAACTTCTATTTCTCATATGGATTTATAGCAGGAAATGGTGGATATGTATTTAAATGGACAAAAGAAAATGGATATGACACAACAGATATAGGGCTTGCAAATGAAGGTGCAGTTAAAGGGGCAGAATTAATAAAATCATTCTTTGATGAAGGATTAATTCCACAGGGTGCAAATTATGGAACAATGGATTCAATGTTTAAAGATGGTTTAGCAGCAATGATAATCAATGGACCATGGGCAGTAAAAGATTATATAAATGCTGGTATTGATTTTGGAGTATTACCATTAACAGAATTAGAATTATCAGATGGACATTATGGAAAACCATTTGTTGGAGTACAGGGATTAATGATAAATGCAAGAAGCGAAAACAAAGCATTGGCAAAAGAATTTGTAATTAATTATCTTGCAACAAAAGAAGGAGTATATCAGTTCTATCTTGCAGATCCAAGATTACCAGCAAGAACAGATGTAGCAGCAATAATCGAAGAAAAAGGTGGACCAGTTCCAAAAGAAATAGTAGATGGATTTGTAAAGAGTGCAGCTGGCGGAGAACCAATGCCAAATGTTCCGGAAATGGGTGCAGTATGGGGACCAATGGGTGATGCTTTAAGCCAGATTATCAATGGTCAGGCAGAACCTGCACAGGCATTAAAAGAAGCAGTTGAAAAGATAAAAACAGCATTAAATAAGTAATAAATATATAAAAAATAATCGGGCGGTTAAAACCGTCCGATTATTTTATTTTAAGTCCATCAAAAGCAGTTATAATACCTTTAGTTGAGTATAATTTTTTTAATTCTGAGTGAATTGGATTGTGAAGATGAGAAAAATGTGTAGCGATAACTTTACTGTTATTATCGATAATTCCCATTTTTTCAAAAAAATCTTTTGTTGAAATAACTTCTTCAAAATCCATATGGAATTGATATTTTTTGTTAATTCCCATTGTGGCATCAAGAATAACTTTATTTATAATCTTTCCATTTAATTTTTCTTTTATAAATTCTATTGTTTCCGGGAGAAAAATGCCTGTATCCACTCCGTATAATAGCCAGTCATTATCTTTTTCAATAAGGAAGTTTAAAGGTGTTTCACCGTATTCTGAAGTGTGATTTGCTTTTAATGTATATACTATATATCCATTTATATGTAGTGTAATAAAAGGTTCTACTGACATAAGACTGATTTTATGTAATTCGGTTCTTTCTTTTATTATTGAACCCAATTTGTTTGGAACAATTAAATCAACATGATCTAATTGATCGAACGTTCCGGAAAAAACAGGATTTCTGTAATCGAGGTTTTTTATGAATAAATGATCTGAATGACCATGAGTTATAAGTATATGTTTTACCTTTGTTAAATCCTTTCCAAATCTATTTGCAGAAGCTACTATATCAGGTCCAAAATCAATTAATAGATTATCATCGATTAAAACACTTGAACGTAGTCTAATGCTTTTTTTACCTTCTTCACGTGCTTTCTGACAGTTTTCACAGGAACAAAATGGATTTGGATATCCTTCTGAAGCGGCTGTTCCAAGAAATAAAATTTCCATACCTTTTCCCCCTCAAATAGTTGATTTTTCTTAATTATATCATATTTTTATTTTTATTGTAAAATTATGATAAAATATAAATGTGCTAAATAAAAGTATTTTTTGGAGGTGCAAAAATGAAACTTGCTATAATAAGCGATACACATGGTTCTTTGTTTTATTTTGAAAAGGCGTATAAGTATTTAAAAGAAGCAGATAGAGTTATCCATCTTGGTGATTATTTATATCATGGACCAAGAAATCCTTTGCCTGAAGGTTATAATCCTATGGAATTATCTAAAAAATTAAATGAATTTAAAAGAAAAACGTTTATTACAGGTAATTGTGATTCTCAAATAGATATGAAATTATTAAATATACCTGAACCGGTTCCATATGCTGTGGAAAGTTATGGCTCATTTAATTTTTTCTTCACACATGGCTGGGATCCTACAATTGAGGATGCAGAAAATCTTGCTAAAAAATATAAATGCCAATTTTTAATACATGGACATACGCATATTCCTAAATTTGAAGAAAAAGAAGATATAACAATTATTAATCCGGGAAGTGTTTCTTTGCCAAAGAATAATACTCCACATAGTATTTTAATAGTTGAAATAAATGACTCAATAAAATTCGAATTTATAGATATAATTAAAGATGAAAAATATGAATTAAAATAAAAACAACACCCCTGAAAATCAGGGGTGTTGTTTTAATAAAGGGGGTAATGTAATTTTATCTATTAATCAATACTAATTTCTTTGAACTTTTTAACCTTTTCTGGAAGTTTAGGAATTTCAATCTTTAAAACACCATCTTTAAAGTGAGCCTTTATTTTTTCATAGTCTATGTAATCTGGAAGTTTTATAGCTCTTTCAAATTTTCCAAAGAATCTTTCTCTTCTTAAGTAATTTTTGCCTTTTTCTTCTTTTGTGTCTTTCTTTTCTGCTGAAATTGTTAATATGTCATCATCTAATTTTATGTTGATTTCTTTCTTGTCATATCCTGGAACATCTGCTTCAATTACTATTTCTTTTTCTGTTTCGTAAATGTCTAATTTTGGCATTGCTACAGGCATTACAGGTCTTTCTAATGTATCTAATGTTCCAAAATCATCGAATAATCTTTCAATTTCTCTTCTTAATGTTTCAAATGGTTCAAAGAAGTTTCTGTTTTCATATCTTCTGATTTCGCTCATATTATCCCCTCCTTTTTCATTTTTTTCTTTTTCATCGACTTCCACTATATATGACGATAAATTTTTTTGTAGGTTCAAAGGTTCAAAATTAATTTCAGAATTTTTATAATAATTTATATATAGCTATTTTTATTTTATTAAATATAATCATTACTAAATTTTATAGCAATCGTTACTATTAATTGATAAAAAGAGGGGGATGGAAAAAATAAAAGCTTGTTCAGGTGACTTGAGTGCTGATCTTCGAAAATTCTCTTTGAAAGTAGAAAAATAATATTCACTCAGACGGCAAGAATTTCTGATCCTTGCTCCATTTGAAAATTCGGGTATTCTCTAAAAAGTCAA